>NZ_JBVKBC010000011.1:0-230722 GCF_055639095.1 Streptomyces sp. NPDC107550 | reverse complement strand
CCGTCGAGCCCGGCCGTGACCTCCTCCGCCAGCTTGTACACATCCACCTGCGCCCGCCCGCACGAAGGGCAGGAGACGATCTCCAGACGGCGCGGCCGCAGCCCCAGGGACTCCAGGATCTGGTTGCCGACCTTGATCTCCTCCACCGGCGGCGCCGACAGCGAGACCCGGATCGTGTCACCGATCCCCTCGGAGAGCAGCGCCCCGAACGCCACCGCCGACTTGATCGTGCCCTGGAAGGCCGGCCCCGCCTCCGTCACACCCAGGTGCAGCGGATAGTCACACGCCTCCGCGAGCTGCCGGTAGGCGTTGATCATCACGACCGGGTCGTTGTGCTTCACCGAGATCTTGATGTCCCGGAAGCCGTGCTCCTCGAACAGGGACGCCTCCCACAGCGCCGACTCGACCAGCGCCTCCGGCGTCGCCTTGCCGTACTTCTGGAGCAGGCGACGGTCCAGCGAGCCCGCGTTGACCCCGATACGGATCGGCGTGCCGTGATCGTTCGCCGCCTGGGCGATCTCCTTGACCTTGTCGTCGAACTGCTTGATGTTGCCCGGGTTGACCCGCACCGCCGCACAGCCCGCCTCGATCGCGGCGAACACGTACTTCGGCTGGAAGTGGATGTCCGCGATCACGGGGATCTGCGACTTCTTCGCGATCACCGGCAGCGCGTCCGCGTCGTCCTGCGTGGGGCACGCCACCCGCACGATCTGGCAGCCGGTGGCCGTCAGCTCGGCGATCTGCTGGAGCGTGGCCCCGATGTCCGAGGTCCGCGTCGTCGTCATCGACTGCACGGACACCGGCGCGTCGCCCCCGACGGGCACCGGCCCGACCATGATCCGGCGGCTCGCGCGCCGCCGGGCCAGGGGTCGGACCGGTACCTCGGGGAGGCCCAGTGAGACGGGCTCTGCCGACGTCATGACGTCGTCACCCGCGGTTGGAGACGACGGTGTCGGTCATCGCCCGCAGCGACTCCTTGAGGGAGTCCATCGTGGCGAGGACGGCGGTGGGCTCGTAGCCGCAGTGCGCCATGCAGTTGGCGCAGCGCGGGTCCTTGCCCCGGCCGTAGGCGTCCCAGTCGGTCTTCTCGATCAGCTCCCGGTACGTCGGCACATAGCCGTCGCTCATCAGGTAGCAGGGCTTCTGCCACCCGAAGAGGGAGTAGTTCGGGATCGCCCACGCCGTGCACGGGAAGTCGACCTTCCCCTCCAGGAAGTCCAGGAAGAGGGGCGAGTGGTTCAGACGCCACCGCTTGCGGTTGCCGCCGGCGAACGCCTTCTTGAACAGCTCGCGGGTCTGCTCGACGCCGAGGAAGTGCTCCTGGTCGGGGGCCTTCTCGTAGGCGTACGCGGGCGAGATCATCATCTCGTCGACCTTGAGGTCGTCGTTGAGGAAGTTGAGCACCTCGATGATGGTCTGCGGGGTGTCGGTGTTGAAGAAGGTGGAGTTCGTCGTGACGCGGAAGCCGCGCCGCTTGGCCTCCTTGATCGCCTCGACGGCCTCGTCGAAGACGCCCTCCTTCGCCACGGACTCGTCGTGCCGCTCGCGCAGCCCGTCGATGTGCACCGCGAAGGCGAAGTACGGGGACGGCGTGAACTTGTCCATCTTCTTGCGCAGCAGCATCGCGTTGGTGCAGAGGAACACGTACTTCCTCTTCGCCACCAACTGCCGCACGATCTCATCGATCTGAGGGTGCATCAGCGGCTCGCCGCCCGCGATGGAGACCATCGGCGCGCCGGACTCCAGGACGGCGCCGACGGCCTGGGCGACCGGCATGCGCTGCTTGAGCACGCCCGCCGGGTGCTGGATCTTTCCGCATCCCTCGCATTTGAGGTTGCAGGCGAAAAGCGGCTCCAGTTCGACAATGAGCGGGAACTTGTCCCGCCTGCGGATCTTCTGTTCAGCGAGATAAGTCGCCACCTTGATGGACTGGCGAAGCGGCATGGCCATCTGGCTCACCTCCGAGGGAGCAGCAAAGAACGGTGCCATTCGAAAAATGCGGGAAGGACGGCACGAAGGACACGGAAAGCCGATAGTCCACCGCGCACCGTGCCGATCCGGACGAGTTCATGTTCTGGAGCGTCCACGACCACTCGGACGGCCGCAACCGGGCGCGGCCCGGCGGCCCGCGCCGTGCGCAGCGTGGCGGCCGACTCCATGTCGACGGCGACCGCGCCGGTGGCGAGCAGGTCGCCGCGTTCGTGGCCGCGTACGACGTGGTCGGAGCCGGTGAGCGGCCCGGTGTGCACGGTCCGCCCGGGCACCGCCTTCACCAGCTCCTTGACCAGCAGCTCCGTACCGGTGCACGGCGTGTGGCCCAGGGCGTCGCGGGTCTCCTCCGCGACGACCAGGTCGCCGGGGTGCATGCCGGGGGCGAGCCCGGCACAGAACCCGGTGGCGAGCACGGCCGCGTCGCGCAGGGCCGGCCCGCCGAGGGCGCGGGCCATGGCCCGCTCGGCGGCCCGGGGGCCCATGCCGGTGCGCAGCACGGTCACCGGGGACCGCGCGTCGCCCCGGCCGCCGGTGCGCAGCGCCAGGTGCTCGATGCCCAGGGCGCAGGCGACGAGCAGCGGCGCTCCGGCCGGCGGGCGGGCCGCCGGGCTCGCGGTCATCAGCCCCCCTCGGTGACGGGGGCGGCGCCCGGGGTGGAGAAGGGTTCGCCGTGGACGTACCGGCCGAGCGCGGTCAGCGGGAAGACCTGCCGGTACAGGTGGTAATTGATCGAGAAGTCCCAGGGGAAGCCGGTGCCGGTGAAGTACGGCTCCTCCCAGGTGCCGTCCGCCGTCTGGGTCTGCGCCAGATAGGCGACGCCCCGCTCGACGGCGGCGCTGTCCCGGCGCCCCGCCGCGAGGAGCGCCATCAGCGCCCAGCCGGTCTGGGAGGCGGTGGAGGCGCCGTGGCCCTTCCACTCCTCGTGCCGGTAGGAGCGCAGGTCCTCGCCCCAGCCGCCGTCCTCGTTCTGCACGGATTCGAGCCAGGTGACGGCGCGGCGGATCGCGGGGTGCGAGGCGGGCATCCCGGCGGCGATCAGCGCGGGCACCACGGAGCCCGTCCCGTATACGTAGTTGACGCCCCAGCGGCCGAACCAGGCGCCGTTCGCCTCCTGTTCGGCGAGGAGCCAGTCGATGCCGCGCCGGGTGCGCGGGTCGCCGGTCATGCCCTCGACGGCCAGCATCTCGACGACGTGCCCGGTGACGTCGGCGGACGGCGGGTCGATGACCTCACCGAAGTCGCAGAACGGCAGCCGGTTGGGGAACGGGCTGGTGTTGTCGACGTCGAAGGCGCCCCACGCCCCGTTCTTCGACTGCATGCCGAGGTTCCAGCGCACGCCGCGCTCGATGGCCTTCTCCACGCGCGCCCGGTCGGGGTGCGCGACGCGGCGCAGGGCGAGGACGACCTCGGCGGTGTCGTCGATGTCGGGGTAGTTGTCGTTGTGGAACTCGAAGGCCCAGCCGCCCGGTTCGAGCGCGGGCTTGCGCACGGACCAGTCGCCGGGCCGGTCGATCTGCTCGTCGAGCATCCAGCCTGCGGCCTTGACGAGCGCCGGGTGGTCGGCGGGCAGCCCGGCGTCGGCGAGCGCGATGGTGGCGAGGCACGTGTCCCACACCGGCGACTGGCACGCCTCGATCATGCGGGCGCCGTCCTCGCGCCATACGGCGAAGCGGTCCAGGGACTCCAACCCGGCCTTGAGCACCGGGTGTTCGAGGTCGTAGCCGAGCAGGTGCAGGGCGATGACCGAGTAGACGGCGGGGGGCTGGATGCCGCCCCAGCAGCCGTCGTTCTCCTGCCGCTCGATGATCCAGCGGGCGGCCGCGTTCATCGCGGCCTTGCGCAATCTCTTCGGGGCCACCTTGTGATAGCCGTGCATGACCTTGTCGAGCCGCTGGAACGCGCCGTCCCAACTGGCCACCCGCGCAAGGGGCTTGGCCGGGTCGGGGTCGCGCGGGTCGGTGTGCAGCTCGTCGAGCGGGAAGGGCGCGGGGCGCACCGGCCGCTTGGCGGAGACGACGGTGAGCGGCACGATGGTCTGCCGGGCCCAGCAGCCGAAGTCGTAGATGTTGAGCGGCGCCCACTTCGGGAACCAGATCAGCTCGGGCGGCAGTTCGGGCAGGTCCTCCCACTTCCACCAGCCGAACAGCGCGAGCCAGATCCGGGTGAAGACGCGGCTCGCGGCGATGCCGCCCCGCTCCCGGACCCAGGCGGCGGCGCGGGCCATGTGCGGGGCGTCGGGGGCGTCGCCGGCCAGCCGCAGGGCGACGTACGCCTCGATGGTGGTGGACAGTTCGCCGGGGCCGCCGTAGAAGGTGGCCCAGGTGCCGTCCTCGCGCTGCTCGCCGCGGATGAACAGGGCCGCCGCATCGGTGGTGGCCTTGTCGCGGATGCCCAGGAACTGGCGGAGCAGCAGGTCTTCGGCGTCCATCGTCACGTTCGTGTCGAGGTCGCCCTTCCACCAGCCCTGCGGGTCCTGCCGGGCCAGCAGGAAGTCGGTGGCGCGCTGTATGGCGCGGGTGGCGGCGTCGCGTGCGCGTGTCCCGGCCGCCTCGGGGGTCGTGTCGGTCGGTGGGGCAGTGGTGGCCGAGGTCGCCTCGGGAGCGGGGGCTCCGGTGCTTCCGTCGGTCGTCGCTGTCATGGCTATCCCTTCATGCAGTGGTTCATCTCTGCTGGGTAACCGTCGGCCGATGCCCTGGCGGGACATCGGCCGGCGACTGCGAGTCATATGCGGCCGATAGTGATCATCTCTTTCGTACGACGACGAAGTCGGCGAGCGCCGCGAACTGGGCGCGCACCGGTGCGGGCATCCGGACGGAGTCCAGGGCTTCGAGGGCGATCGTGTGCTGGCGGCGGGCCTCATCGGCGGTCCACTCGCGCCCGCCGGCCTCCTCGATGAGGGCGGCGCGGGCGGCGAAGTCGGCCTCGGTGAAGGCGTCGAAGTCGGTGGCCTTGGCGTCGGCGGCGAGGATCTCGCCGAGCCGCTCGGAGGCCGCGCCGCCGGCGCCGAGCGCGGCGACGACGGGCAGCGACTTCTTGCGCTGGCGCAGGTCGCTCCAGGTCTGCTTGCCGGTGGCGTCGGGGTCGCCCCAGATGCCGAGCAGGTCGTCGACGGCCTGGAAGGCGAGGCCGAGGTGGTAGCCGTAGCGCTCAAGGGCGTCGGCGGTGACGTCGTCGGCGCCGCCGAGTACCGCGCCGATGGAGGAGGCGCAGGCGAGCAGGGCGCCCGTCTTGTTGCCCTCCATCTCCAGGCACTCCTCGACGCTGACGCGCTCGCGGTGCTCGTAGGAGATGTCCTGGGCCTGGCCGTCGATCAGGGCGCGGCTCGCGGTGGTCAGGCGGCGGGTGGCGCGGCCCGCGTCGACGGTCTCCAGCTCCAGCAGCACCTCGTTGGCGAGGGCGAACAGGGCGTCGCCGACGAGGATCGCCTGCGCGGGCCCGTGCACCTTCCACACGGTGTCGCGGTGGCGGCGCTGCTCGTCGCCGTCCATGAGGTCGTCGTGCAGGAGCGAGAAGTTGTGGACGAGTTCGACGGCGACCGCGCCGGGCACGCCGACCTCGGGGGCGGCGCCCGCGGCCTGCGCGGAGAGCACGGCGAGCGCGGGGCGCACGGCCTTGCCGCCGTCGCCGGCGGAGGGCTTGCCGTCGGCGTCGATCCAGCCGAAGTGGTAGGCGGCGACGGTGTCCATCGGCGGCGCGAGACGGTCCACGGCCGCCTTCAGCTCCGGGGTGGCCAGCGTGCGGCCGCGCTCCAGAAGCGCGGTCACGTCCACCGCGTCGGCAGCCTCTTGGGCCGAGGGCACAGGTGGCACAGTCTCTCCTTGTTGTACGGATGTCGCTGGTTGCGCGGGGAAGACGCTCACGCCGCCTCCCGGAACAGATGGCCGCGGGGACGGCCGAGCGCGTCGAGCGCCGCGTCCGCGGCGCTGACCCCGCTGCGCACCGCGCCCTCCATGGTCGCGGGCCACCCGGTGGCGGTCCACGCGCCGGCCAGGTAGAGGCCGGGTGCCTTGGTGCGGGCGGTGGGCCGCAGGGCGCCGACGCCGGGGGTGGGCGCGAAGGTCGCGGTCCGCTCCCGGGTGACGAAGAAGTCGTGGATCTCGGCGCCGCGCGCGGCGGGCAGCAGCCGCTCCAGTTCGGGCAGGTAGCGCTCGCGCAGGGCGGCGACGGGCGCGTCGATGTCGTCCTGGGCGGCGGACTGCGAGACCGCGAGGTACTGAGCGGCGCCGCGCGCTCCGGCCGGGCCGTCGAGCAGGCCGGAGGCGTCGGTGCGGTCGAAGACCCACTGCACGGGCGAGCCGATCGCGGCGAAGAAGGGCTGCCTCAGCACCTTGCGGCCGTAGACGACGTGCAGGTTGAGGATGGGGGCGGTGTCGATGCCGAGCAGCCGGTCCGGCTCGTCGAGCGCGCCGTCCGGGAGCAGGTCGTGGGCCTCGCGCTGGGGTACGGCGAGGACGACGGTGTCGGCGTTCAGTTCCTGGCCGAAAGTGTCGCCTCCCTCGGGAACCCGTACGGTCCAACGTCCGTTCTCGGTACGGGAGATGGAGGTGACGCGTGTACGGAGTCCGATGCGCACGCCCGCGGAGTCGAGCGCCTTGCGGGCCAGGGTGTCGTGGAGTTCACCGAGGGGCGCCCGCGCCCAGCCGATGTCGGCGGCGCCCGGGTCGGAGAGCAGCCCGGTCTTGAACACCATGGCGGCGAGGGCGAGGGACGCCTCACCGGCGACCGCGTTCAGGGTGGCCACGCCGACCAGGTCCCACAGCGCCTCGACGGCACGCGGCGACTGGCCGTGCTCGGCGAGCCAGGAGCCGAAGTCGCGCCGGTCGAGCGCGGGGTCGTCGAGGTCGAGCCCCTTGAGCGCGAGGGCGGCCCGGCCGACCTTGGCGCGCTCGGCGAGCGAGAGGTGCGGGTAGGTGGCGAGGCTCTTGGCCAGGTGCAGGGGTACGGGCAGCGCGGTGCGGCGCAGGCGGCCGAGGCGGTGGCGTCCGGCGTCGAGGACGGGCACGTCGAGACGTTCCTGCAGCGGGGCGAGCGCGGTCGCGTCGATCCGGTCGAGGAACCAGCGGTAGGCGGTGCAGCAGCGCAGATAGACGTGCTGGCCGTTGTCGACGGTGAGGTCGCCGCGCCGGAAGGAGAAGGCGAGGCCGCCGAGGCGGGGCCGGCCCTCCAGGAGGGTGACGTCCATGCCGCCGTCGGCGAGGGCGAGCGCGGCGGTCACGCCGGCGATGCCGCCGCCGACGACCACGGCGGTGCGCCGCTCCCCGGTCCCGGTGTGCTGCCCGCCGACCGACTCGGCCGCGGTGGTGGTGCCGCTCATGCGCCCGCCTCCTCAAGCGTGCCGGTGGTGCCCGCGGTCCGCGTGGACCGGTGCGCGCCGGGGGCGAGGGTCCCGCGCGCGGCCGTCGCCTGCTGGGACGCCGCGCCGGGGCGCGGGGTTGCCCGCCGCGTCGCGTGCGTCGCCGTACCGGCGTGGGGGGTGGTGCGCATCAGGCACGCCTCCTGAGGGCGGTGCGGGAGACGGTGCGCGCGTCGAGGCCGGACAGGCCGCGCACGGCGACGTACGCCTTCTCGTGTCCGGGCAGCGAGACCCGGCCGCGCAGCACGGCCTCGGGTTCGCGCTCGATACGGTCGAGCAGGCGCCGGTAGATACCGGCCATGGCGGCGACGCAGGCGCCGGAGCGGCGGTCCAGCATGGGCAGCAGCCGGTAGCCCTCGGCGAACAGGGCGCGGGCGCGGCGCACCTCGAAGTGGACGAGCCCGTCGAAGTCGGAGCCGGCCGGCGGCACGGCCGCGTCGAACCCGGCGGAGCAGCCGAACTTGGCGAGGTCGTCGGCGGGCAGGTAGGTGCGCCCGTCGGCGGCGTCCTCGCGCACGTCGCGCAGGATGTTGGTGAGCTGGAGGGCGAGGCCGAGGGTGTCGGCGTACTCGGCGGCGCGCTCGGCGCCCCGCGCGCCGGGCTCGGTGCCGAAGACGCCGAGCGAGACACGGCCGATGGCCCCGGCGACGCACCGGCAGTACACCTTCAGCTCGTCCCAGGTCTCGTACGTCTGGCCGCGCAGGTCCATGAGGACGCCGTCGATCAGTTCGTCGAGCCCGCCGAGCGGGATGGGGAAGCGGTGGGAGGCGTGCGCGAGCGCGACGGCCACCGGGTCGGTGTCGTCCTCGGCGACGTCGCCGTCGCGGATGCGGCCGAGCAGCGCCCGGGTCTCCCCGAGCCGCTCGGCCTTGACGTCGGGCGCCAGCGTGCCGTCGCCGATGTCGTCGACGCGACGCGAGAACGCGTAGATCGCCGACATGGCCCGGCGCTTCGCGGTCGGCAACAGACGGATGCCGTAGGCGAAGTTACGGGCCTGCTGGCCGGTGACGGTCTCGCAGTAGCTGTATGCGGCGAGCACCGGTGCCGACACCTGCTGGTCCAACTCCACGGTCTTGCTCACCCCTCTCCTCGCAGAGTCGCTCCCACCTCGCGCAGCAGCCGGAGCTTGGTGGGTCTGGGCGGTCCAGGTAGCACGTCGTAGGTGACGGCGGTGATCGCGTGGACCGCCGCCTTCCCCCCTGACACGAACCCCGCGAGCAGCAGCTTCAGCCTGCCGGGGACGCTACCCACGAGGGGGGTGCCTTCATTCAGCAGCGCCAGGGCGCGTTCGGCCTCGTACGCGACCAGGGCGCGCACCGACGCGCCGGCGTGCGGCCGGGCGAGGTCCGCTTCCTGGACGTGGAACCTCTTCATGTCCTCGGCCGGCAGATAGATCCGGTCGTGGCCGAGGTCCTCGGCCACGTCCTGGAGGTGTTCGACGACCTGGAGCCCGGTGCAGACGGCGTCGGACAGGCGCACGCGCTCGGGGGTCGTGGTGCCGGTGATGGCGAGGACGAGGCGGCCCACGGGGTTCGCGGACAGCTCGCAGTAGGCGAGGAGGTCGTCCCAGGTCTCGTAGCGGGTGACGAGCTGGTCCTGCCGGTTGGCCGCGATCAGCCCGAGGAACGGCCCGGGGGTCAGTGAGCGGCGGCGGACGGTGGGCTGGAGGGCGCGCAGCAGGGGGTGGCGGGGCGTGGAGTCGAAGACGCGGCGCAGGTCTTCCTCGAAGGCGTCGAGCATGACGAGCCGGTCCTCGGCCTGCGCGGGGGCGACGCCGAGGTGGCGGGCGTCGGCGCCGCCGGGGGCGAGGTCGCCGTCGCCGATGTCGTCGACGAGCCGGGCGAAGCCGTAGACGGCCATCAGGTCCTCGCGCCAGGCGCGGGGCAGGAAGAACGGGGCCACCGGGAAGTTCTCGGCGGCCGCCTTGTCGAGGGTGGCGCCGCCCGCCTCGGGCGAGGGCGCGCCGTCCGTTGCCGTCACCGGGTGCGGCCCGCTTCCGCGACGACGGCAGGGGCCTCGTGGACCTGGGGCGTTTCCGTAGCCATTGCCGTCACGTCTCCCGTTCTACACTGCGGACCCAATACATCCTATTTCGGACACGCCGCCCGGCCGTCCGCGCCGCCGCCCCTCCCCCATCGGGCCGGGGTATCGCGCATTATCGCCCTACTTGCCGCGATTAAGCACCGGTACAGCTTACGTTGTACAACGACGCCCGCCACGGCGGGGTGTTCGGCAGATCACAACAACACACCGATTGGCGTCAAGATTCCTTCGGGGCAAGGAAGTTGACCCGCCCTTGACCGTGATCGCCCGACCGCGACGCCCAAGTAGTTGGCGAGTACAGGTATACCGGAGGCCCCACCGGTCCGACACCGGTGGGGCCTCACGAACGGCTCGCGCGGGAGCGGGGCTACTTGCCCGTGAACTTCTCGTACTCCTTGAGCACCTCGTCCGTCGGGCCGTCCATCCGCAGCTCGCCGCGCTCCAGCCACAGCACGCGGTCGCAGGTGTCGCGGATCGACTTGTTGTTGTGGCTGACCAGGAAGACCGTGCCGGCCTCCTTGCGCAGCTCGCGGATGCGGGCCTCGGAGCGCTTCTGGAACTTGCGGTCACCCGTGGCGAGCGCCTCGTCGATCATCAGCACGTCGTGGTCCTTGGCCGCCGCGATGGAGAACCGCAGCCGGGCCGCCATGCCGGAGGAGTACGTGCGCATCGGCAGGGTGATGAAGTCGCCCTTCTCGTTGATGCCGGAGAAGTCGACGATGTCCTGGTAGCGCGAGCGGATCTGCTCACGGGACATGCCCATGGCGAGACCGCCGAGGATGACGTTGCGCTCGCCCGTCAGGTCGTTCATCAGGGCCGCGTTCACGCCGAGCAGCGAGGGCTGGCCGTCGGTGTAGACCTTGCCCCGCTCGGCGGGCAGCAGGCCGGCGATGGCCCGCAGCAGCGTCGACTTGCCCGAGCCGTTCGACCCGATCAGGCCGATGGCCTCGCCCCGGTACGCGGTGAACGAGACGCCCCGCACGGCGTGCACCTTGCGCACCCCGCGCTCCTCGCCCCGCTTGACGATGCGGCTGAGCGCGGCGGTGGCACTGCCCTTGCCGGTCCTGGCGCCGTTCACCCGGTAGACGATGTGCAGCTCGTCGGCGATCACCGTGGGGACACGGGCGCCGCTCTTGTCGAGATCAGCCACGGCCGTAGCGCTCCTCGGACTTCCAGAAGTAGACGAAGCCGCCGACGGCGACCAGGACGGCCCAGCCGAGCGCCACCAGCCAGACGTGCGGAGGCAGGTTGGAGGACCCGTAGCCGTCGATGAGCGCGAAGCGCATCAGGTCCATGTAGATCGCCGCCGGGTTCCACTGGAGGATGTCCGAGATCCACTCCGAGCGGCCCTTGAGCATGATCGGGATGGAGAACATGACGCCGGACGCGTACATCCACGTACGCATCACGAACGGCATGAGCTGCGCGAGGTCCGGGGTCTTCGAGCCGGCCCGCGCCATGATCAGCGCGAGGCCCGTGTTGAAGAAGAACTGCAGCACGAGCACCGGGATGATCAACAGCCACGACAGCCCCGGGTAACTGCCGAACGCGCACGCCACGACGAACAGCACGATCATCGAGAACAGCAGCTGCTGGAGCTGCTGGAGCGCGAAGGAGATGGGCAGCGACGCGCGCGGGAAGTGCAGCGCGCGCACCAGGCCGAGGTTGCCGGAGATGGCCCGCACGCCCGCCATCACCGAGGACTGCGTGAAGGTGAAGACGAAGACACCGGTGACCAGGAAGGGGATGTAGACCTCCCTCCCCATGCCCCGGTCGGCGCCCAGGATCAGGCCGAAGATCAGGTAGTAGACCAGCGCGTTCAGCAGGGGCGTGGCGACCTGCCAGACCTGGCCGAGCTTGGCCTGGCTGTACTGGGCGGTCAGCTTCGCCTGCGAGAACGCGATGATGAAGTGCCGCCGGCCCCAGAGCTGGCGCACGTACTCCGCAAGGCCGGGCCGCGCCCCGCTGACGGACAGGCCGTACTTGGCGGCGAGCTCGGACGGGGACAGTCCGTCGTCGGGCGACGGGGCCGCGCTCACCGCGACACCGCCGTCATGCGTTGTCTCACTCACAAGGGGAACTTTCGTCTTCAAAAGCGCTGCCTGGTCGGGCACGGGAACGAGCCAGGGACCGGGGTCGGGCCGGTGCTCGCAGGCATGAGCTTGTCAGATGACAGGAGGTCGGCCCAGTCGGGTCAGGCGCCACACCGTACGCCACTTCATGGGACGCCGCGGGCCGCAGGGCGTCGTCCACCCTTCCTTGAAACCGCCGAGCCACGCCTTCAGGGCCGGGCCCGAGGGACGGCGCACCAGCGTCAGCAGCACCCACACCCCCAGGTACAGGGGGATGAGCGGCGCGGGCAGGTTGCGGCGCGCGAGCCAGACCCGATTGCGGGCCACCATGCGGTGGTAGACCGCGTGCCGGGAGGGCGCCGTCGTCGGGTGGTGCAGCACCATGTCCGCGCGGTAGTCGATCATCCAGCCCGCGTCCAGGGCGCGCCAGGCCAGGTCCGTCTCCTCGTGCGCGTAGAAGAACGCGTCGGGCAGCGGGCCGACCTCGGCGATGACCCGGGTGCGCACGGCGTTCGCGCCGCCGAGGAAGGTCGTCACGCGCGAGGAGCGCATCGGGTCGGCGGCGCGCAGCCTCGGCACGTGCCGGCGCTGCGTCTCGCCCGTGTCGGGGTCGGCGATGCGGAAGCTGATGATGCCCAGCTCCGGGTCGTCGGCGAACGCGTCCCGGCACTTCTGCGCGGTGTCCGTCAGCGGCAGCAGGCCGTCGTCGTCCAGGAACAGCAGGATGTCGACCTCGCACCCGGAGGGGCCGAACGCCTCGATGCCGACGTTGCGGCCGCCCGGGATGCCGAGGTTCTCCGGCAGCTCGACGGTGCGTACGCCCTCGGGCACGTCCGGCACCGGGGAGCCGTTGCCGACGACGACGACCTCGACCGGGTCGCCCTCCTGCTTGGCGACGGAGTCGAGCAGCGCCCGCAGCTCCGCGGGGCGGTTGCCCATGGTGATGACGACGGCGCCGACCTTCGCCGGCCTGTGCTCGGTACTCACTTCAGCCTGCTCGACGCGAGGATGGACACGAGGTGGAGCAGCGTCTGCAAGAGCGCGATCCCGGCGAGTACGGCGACGCCGAGCCGCGTGAAGAACAGATCGCCGCGGATCTGGTCGACGACGGCGAGGACCAGGATGAGCAGCGTCGCCTCGATGCCGAGGATCAGCCGGTGGAACTTGAGGGCGGCGGCGGCCCGGCGCGCGAACGCCATGCCGGATGAGCGCATCTCGGCGGCCGCCTCCTTGACCTGCTCGCGGCCGGTCTGCGCGCGGGCCACGCCGACCAGGTCCGTCTCGGACTTGATCAGGATGGCGCCGAGCGCGGCGAGCGTGCCGAGGAAGGCCCACAGCCAGTCGATACGGCCCGTACCCCACAGGTCGGCGGCGCGCAGGCCGAAGCCCACGAGGACGGCGGCGTCGGTGAGGTACGCGCCGACGCGGTCCATCCACACGCCGGCCAGTGAGTACTGCTTGCGCCAGCGCGCGATCTCCCCGTCGACGCAGTCGAGCAGCAGATACAGCTGGACGGCGACGACCCCGAGGACCGCGCCCCACACGCCCGGGACGAGCAGCGCCGGGGCGGCGAGGACACCGCAGACGGTCATCAGGTAGGTCAGCTGGTTGGGCGTGACCTTGGTGTTCACCAGATGGCGGTCCACACGCAGCGAGATCTCGCGCATGTAGAGGCGGCCCATCCAGTGCTCACCGCTCCTGCGGTCCTTCACCCCGGCGGGGTGGACGACCGGGCGGAGCTCAGCTACCGATGGCTTTTGCATAGTCGGCGTAGGCGTCCCTGATCTGGTCGGTGGACAGGTCGAGATGTTCGAGGATCGTGTAGCGGCCCGGACGGGTCTGCGGAGCGAACTCCACGACCTTGACGAACTCGTCCACGCTGAAGCCGATCTCCTGCGGGGTCACGGGCAGCCCGTGGCGGCGCAGCACCTCGGCCATGAACAGCGACTCCTCGTGGGCGCCGCGCAGGTGCATGGCGAAGGCCGCGCCGAGCCCGCACTGCTCGCCGTGGCTGGCGGCGCGCTTGGGGTACAGGAGGTCGAAGGCGTGGTTGATCTCGTGGCAGGCGCCGGAGGCGGGCCGCGAGTCGCCGGAGACGGACATGGCGATGCCGGTGAGGACCAGGCCCTCGGCGAGCACCTGGAGGAAGCCGTCGTCGCCGACGCCGCCGGGGTGGCGCAGCACGGCCTCGCCGGCCTGGCGGGCCATGGCCGCGGCGAGCCCGTCGATGTCCTCGCCGCGCTCGCGGGCGGCCAGCTCCCAGTCCGCGATGGCGGAGATGTTGGAGAGCGCGTCGCCGATGCCGGAGCGCACGAAGCGGACCGGTGCCTCACGGATGATGTCGAGGTCGATGACGACGGCGATCGGGTTCGGTACGCCGTAGCTGCCGCGGCCCGCGTCGTTGTCGAGGGTGGCGACGGGCGAGCACAGGCCGTCGTGCGACAGGTTCGTCGCGACGGCGACCAGCGGCAGGCCCACGCGCGCCGCGGCGAACTTGGCGCAGTCGATGATCTTGCCGCCGCCGAGCCCGACGATGGCGTCGTAGCGCCCCGCCTTCTTGACGTCGTCGGCCAGCTTGATCGCGTCGTCGAGGGTGCCGCCGCCGACCTCGAACCAGTCGGCGCGGGGCAGCGAGGGCTCCAGACGGGAGCGCAGGGCGGCGCCCGAGCCACCGCTGATGGCGATGGCCAGGCGCCCCTGGGACGACGAGATCCGCTGGTCGGCGAGGACACCGGCCAGGTCGTTCAGCGCCCCCGGCCGGATGTCGACGACGACCGGCGAGGGGATGAGCCTCGTCAGTACTGGCACGCGATCTCCCGGGCCTTGGCCAGATCGTCGTGGTTGTCGATCTCGACCCACGAGACATCGCCGATGGGGGCGACGTCGACCTTGAAGCCGCGGTTGACCAGCTCCTGGTAGCCGTCCTCGTAGTAGAGCTGCGGGTCGCGCTCGTACGTGGCCTTCAGGGCGTCGGCCAGCTCGTCGGCGGCCTCGCCCTCGATGAGGGTCACGCCGATGTACTCGCCGGTGGCCTCGGCCGGGTCCATGAGCTTGGTGATGCGCTGGACGCCCTTGGCGGGGTCGACGACGACCTTCATCTCCTCCTCGCCCAGCTCCTTGACGGTGTCGAGCGCGAGGATGATCTTCTTGCCGTCGCCGCGGGCGGCGAGCAGCGTCTTCTCGACGGAGACGGGGTGCACGGTGTCGCCGTTGGCGAGGATCACCGAGTGCTTGATCGCGTCACGGCCGCACCACAGCGAGTAGGCGTTGTTCCACTTCTCGGCGACGTCGTTCTCGATGAGCGTCAGCTTCAGGCCGTACTTGGCCTCCAGGGCCGCCTTGCGCTCGTACACGACCTCCTTGCGGTAGCCGACGATGATGCCGACCTCCGACAGGCCGATCTCGGCGAAGTTCTTGAGGGTGAGGTCGAGGACGGAGAGCTCGTTCTCGGTTCCCTCGCCCGCCACGGGAACGAGTGCCTTGGGCAGCGTTTCGGTGTACGGGCGGAGCCGACTGCCGGCGCCGGCGGCCAGGACGAGGCCGATCATGCGGGTTCTCCTTCATCGTGTACGGCGGGTGCTCCAGCAGAGACCCAGAAGCGGATGCTCTCGACGAGCACCACGAGTGCCACGAACACGGCGAGCGCCGTGAGCGCGAGCGTGAAATCTGTGGGGGCGAGCAGCGCGGCCAGCACCGTGACCACCAGCGTCCTGCCGTCGTGCCCGCCGATCGTCCGCACCAGCCACCGCGGCGGTGCCCCGGTGCCGCCGCGGATGCGGTACACCGTGTCGTAGTGATGGTAGGCGACCGCGGCGACGAGTCCGAAGGCCGCGGGAAGGGCACCGGAGACGTCGGAGCGGGCGGCGAGGACGAGCACGGTGAGGTACTCGGCGGCCCGGAAGAACGGCGGAACGAGCCAGTCCAGGGCGCCCTTGAGGGGGCGGGCGACGGCGAGCCCCGACGTGACGCAGTAGACGGCGGCGGCGACGACGGTCCACGGTCCGCGCACGTCCGTGAGAGCACTCACAGTGACGACCGCCACGCCGCCGAGGGCCGCGAGGACGGGCGCCGCGGCGGTCCGGCCGACGCGGCTGACCGCCCCGGCGAGCGGTCCGGTGTCCGCGAGGTCGGCGAGCGCGCGGGCGGCCCGGTCGGTGCGGTGGGCGCGGCGGGTCAGCGAGCGCAGGACGCGGCCGGCGGTGGTGTAGCAGGCGGCGAGGGCGCAGCCGACGAGCAGCACGTAGAAGGTGATGCGGGGCGTGGTGCAGGCGGTGAGGACCGCGATCAGGGCCCAGCGCTCGCCGATGGGCAGCACGATCATGCGGCGCACCCAGACCGTCCAGCCGACGCTGTCGAGCTTGTCGGAGAGGGCGGCGGTGGGGCTGGTGTTGGCGGTGGCGTCGTGGTTCGCCTCGTTGAAGGAGAAGTCCACGACGTGCCGGCAGGTCTGGAGCACCATGGCGCCGAGCGCGAGGGCCCACACGTCGTCGCCGTCGGCGCGGGCGGCGCCGAGAGCGAGGCCCGCGTAGTAGGCGTACTCCTTGGCGCGGTCGAAGGTGGCGTCGAGCCAGGCGCCGAGCGTCGAGTACTGCAGGGAGTAGCGGGCGAGCTGCCCGTCCGTGCAGTCGAGGACGAAGGAGGCGATGAGCAGGACGCCCGCGGCGATGAAGCCGGGGCGGGTGCCGGTGGCGGCGCAGCCCGCCGCGATCAGCGCGGTGAGCAGGGACGCGGTGGTGACCTGGTTCGGGGTCAGTCCGCGCCGGGCGCACCAGCGGGCGATGTAGCGCGAGTACGGGCTGATGAAGTGCGTGGTGAAGAAGCCGTCGCGGGCCTTGACCGCGGTGCGCAGCCGGATCGCCTCGTCGTCGACGGCGGCGACGCGCTGGCGGGCCTCGTTGCGGGCCTGCGGGTCTGCGGGCACGGCGGCGACGAGTTCGCCGAGGTCGGGGCGGTGCACACCGGTGCCGGACGCCTCAAGGGCGCCGGCCGCGCCGTCGGCGTGGCCACCGGCCTGGGCGAGCGCGCCGCGCAGTGCCGTACGGGCCTCGGGCTGGGCGGTGACGGCTCCGGTGATCGCCGCGAGGGGGAAGCGGGGGTCGGTGAGGCCGAGGCGCAGGGCGTGGACGTGGCCCACGAAGGCGGCGTCGACGACCGCGACCCGCTGGTCCGCGGGGACGCCGGCGAGCAGCGTCCCGGCGTCCGCCGGCTCGGGGGCGTACCGCACGTCGAAGCCGAGCGCCCGCAGGTCGCCCTCGAGGGACGACCCGGGCACCGGCTGACCGGTGACGATGGCGGTCGACAGACGAACTCACTCCTTGGGTGCCGGCGCGAGCGCGCCGTGCTCGGTGCATGGTGAAGTGCCCCTGACCCTCGGCTGGCGGGGTCGGCCGGGCGGCATGTCGGCAGAGGCTATCGGATGCGCAGAAGCGGGCGTTCACCGCCCGTTCACGGCCCGATCGACCGCCCGCCCCACGCGCGGCGGGGGCCTGCGGCCGGGTGGATCGCGCGCTCATCATTGTCGATCAAGGGGCCGGGCCACAAACCCGAGGCGGCCGGTGCAGGGCTTACGACCGGCTTAGGGTGGTGCGTCATGACATGGCTGATCACCGGCGGAGCCGGGTACATCGGGGCACATGTGGCGCGCGCGATGGCGGGCGCCGGCGAGCGCGTCGTCGTCCTCGACGACGTGACGTCGGGGGTGCCGGAGCGGCTGCCCGAGGACGTGCCCCTGGTGCGGGGTTCGGCGCTGGACGCGGAGCTGGTGCGCCGGGTGTGCGCGGAGCACGCGGTGAGCGGGGTCGTGCACCTGGCCGCGCACAAGCAGGTCGGTGAGTCGGTGGAGCGGCCCGAGCTGTACTACCGGGAGAACGTGGGCGGCCTCGCCACGCTCCTGGAGACGGTCGCGGACGCGGGCGTGCGCCGGTTCGTGTTCTCGTCGTCGGCGGCCGTGTACGGCGATCCGGCCGCCGAGCTGATCACGGAGTCGACGCCGTGCGCCCCGGTGAACCCGTACGGCGAGACGAAGCTGGCCGGTGAGTGGCTGGTACGGGCGGCGGGCCGGGCGCACGGCATGGCGACGGCGTGCCTGCGCTACTTCAACGTGGCGGGCGCCGCGGCCCCGGAGCTGGCGGACATCGGCGTCTACAACATCATCCCGATGGTCTTCGACCGGCTCACCCGGGGCGAGGCCCCCCGGATCTTCGGGGACGACTATCCGACGCCGGACGGCACGTGCGTACGGGACTACGTGCACGTCGCCGATCTCGCCGAGGCGCACCTCGCCGCGGCCCGCAGGCTGTCCGCGCCGGACGCGGCCGGTGATCTGACGCTCAACATCGGCACCGGCCGGGGCGCCTCGGTGCGGGAGCTGATCGACGTGATCACCGAGGTCACGGGGACGGAGCTGCGGGCGGTCGTCGAGCCGCGCCGCCCGGGGGACGCGCCGCGCGCGGTGGGGTCCTCGGAGCTGGCCGCGAAGGAGCTGGGCTGGACGGCGTCGCGCGGGGTACGGGAGATGGTCGAGACGGCGTGGGCGGGCTGGTGTCTGCGGCATCCGCAGGCGGCTCGACAGTCCGGACCGGCGCTCTGACCTGCGTACTTCCGGCGTGACGTTTCCGCAGGTCAGGGCAATGACAACGGTGTTCAGTGCAGTGTTTGCATATACCCCCCACCCGTAGTTCACTGTGATCGCCGCCCGGCCTCGGGCGGCGGGGCGAGCGATGCGGAGGGCGGTTGCGATGGGCGTCGGGCACAGCCACGACCATGGGCAGGGACCGACGACCGGGACCGCGGCGGCGGCACACCGCGGGCGGCTGCGCATCGCGCTGTCGATCACCTTGACGGTGATGGTGGTGGAGATCGTCGGCGGCATCGTGGCCGACTCGCTCGCCCTGGTGGCCGACGCGGCGCACATGGCGACGGACGCGCTCGGGCTCGCCATGGCGCTGCTCGCCATCCACTTCGCCAACCGTCCGGCCAGCGAGCAGCGCACGTTCGGCTACGCCCGCGCGGAGATCCTCGCGGCGCTCGCCAACTGCCTGCTGCTGCTCGGCGTGGGCGGCTATGTGCTGTACGAGGCGATCCAGCGGTTCATGGAGCCGGCCGAGACGGCGGGCGGACTGACGATCATCTACGGTCTGATCGGCCTGGTGGCGAACATGATCTCGCTGTCGCTGCTGGTCAAGGGGCAGCAGGAGAGCCTGAACGTGCGCGGCGCGTTCCTGGAGGTGGCGGCCGACGCGCTCGGGTCGCTGGCGGTGCTGATCTCCGCGGTGATCATCCTGACGACGGGCTGGCAGGCCGCCGACCCCATCGCCTCGATCCTGATCGGCCTGATGATCGTGCCCCGTACGGTGAAGCTGCTGCGCGAGACGCTGAACGTGCTGCTGGAGTCGGCGCCGAAGGGCGTGGACATGGCGCAGGTGCGGGCGCACATCCTGGCGCTGCCCGGCGTGGAGGACGTACATGACCTGCACGCGTGGACGATCACCTCGGGGATGCCGGTGCTGTCGGCGCATGTCGTGGTGACGCCGGAGGCGCTGAGCACCATCGGCAACGAGAAGATGCTGCACGAGTTGCAGGGCTGCCTCGGCGATCACTTCGACGTGGAGCACTGCACGTTCCAGCTGGAGCCGAGCGGACACGCTGAGCACGAGGCGAAGCTCTGCCACTGAGGGCTCCCGGATGAGGGCTGCCGGATGAAGGCTGCCGGACGAGGGCTCGTGAGGGCTCCCAAACGGCCCCGCTCGCGGCCCTGACGGGCGGTCGGTGGCCTTGCGTGATACTTTGGCCAGGATTTCGAGGAGGTGGGTCGATGACTGTCGTCGCGGTGAACGCTGCCCTGCGCAGCGACAGGTACGTCCCCACCGTTCCTCGGGCCCTTCACGGCTGATCCGCGCCGCACGCCCGCGTGCCGCGCCCCGCCGGGGCCCCGCATCGAAGGCATCGAGTTGACCGACTCCCGCACCACCTCTCTGTCCCGCCGCTGGCCGACCCGCCCCGAGGCACCCGGTGACCGCGCCGCCGTGCACGCGGTGAACGCCGCCGCGTTCGAGACCGAGGCCGAGGCCGACCTCGTGGACGCCCTGCGCGCCGACCCGGACGCCTGGCTGGAGGGCCTGTCCCACGTGGCCCTGGCCCCCGACGGCAGCGTCGCGGCGCACGCACTGATCACCCGCTGCACGGTGGACGGCGCCCCCGCCGCCGCCCTCGCGCCCGTCGCCGTACTCCCGGACCATCAGCGTCAGGGGGCGGGCGGCGCCGTCGTGCGCGCCGTCCTGGACGCCGCGCGCCGGTCCGGGGAACACCTCGTACTGGTGCTCGGACATCCCGCGTACTACCCGAGGTTCGGCTTCGTACCGGCGTCGGCGTACGGCATCAGAGCCCCGTTCGACGTGCCGGACGAGGCGATGATGGCGCTGGTCCTGGGCCCGGCGGACGATTCCCGTCCGGTGCCGATGGGCACGATCACCTACCCGGCCGCGTTCGGCGTCTGAGCCGTCCTCGCGTCCGTCCCCGCCCGGTGCGCGCCGGGCGGGGACATGCGGGGCGCGGCATGGGCCGGGAGAGTCTGTCCGGTACGGCAGACTTGGTGAAGGACCGAAGCGAAGGATGGGTATGCCGATCACACCTGCCACCGCGGCGCACAGTTCGTCGAGCGGCACCGGAGAAGCGATCTTGCTGGAACTCGTCGACGAGGACGGCAGGACGATCGGCACCGAGGAGAAGCTCACGGCGCACCAGCCGCCGGGCCTCCTGCACAGGGCGTTCTCCGTGTTCCTCTTCGACGAGCAGGGGCGGCTGCTGCTCCAGCAGCGGGCGCTCGGCAAGTACCACTCCCCCGGCGTGTGGTCGAACACGTGCTGCGGGCACCCCTACCCGGGCGAGGCGCCGTTCGCGGCGGCGGCCCGGCGCACGTTCGAGGAGCTGGGCGTCTCGCCGTCGCTGATGGCGCAGGCCGGCACCGTGCGCTACAACCACCCGGACCCGGCCTCGGGCCTGGTGGAGCAGGAGTACAACCACCTCTTCGTCGGGCTGGTGCAGGCCGCGCCGGACCCGGACCCGGAGGAGGTGGGCGCGACCGCGTACGTGACCGCGCGGGAGCTGGCCGAGCGGCATGAGAAGGACCCGTTCTCGGCGTGGTTCATGACGGTGCTCGACGCGGCGCGGCCCGCGATCCGGGAGCTGACGGGCTCGTCGGCCGGCTGGTAGCGGCTCGCCGTACGTTCCGCGGCCCCCGCGCGCCTCGGCGTGCGGGGGCCGTCGTCGTCACCGGGCGCGCGGCGGGCTCGGCTCTTGGCGGGCCGGTGTCAGAAGTGCTGGGCGGGCTTGAGGGGCAGCGCGGCCCAGATCACCTTGCCGCCGCTCGCGGTGTGCTCGACGTCGCAGACGCCGCCCGCCTCCAGCGTGATCTCGCGGACCAGGAGCAGGCCGCGCCCGCCGGTCTGGCCGCTGGTCGCCTCCAGGGCGGTCGGGCGGTAGGGGTGGTCGTCCTCGACGGAGACGCGGACCCACTCGGCGCCGACGGCGACCTCGACGGCGAGCATCGGCGAGAGCAGGGCGGCGTGCTTGACGGCGTTGGTGACGAGTTCGGAGACGATCACCAGCAGGCCGTGGACGAGGTCGTCGGACGCGGGTACGCCTTGACGGGCGAGGAGTTCACGGACCGCCCGGCGGGCCTGCGGCACGGAGGCGTCGACCGCCTGCGCCGTGAACCGCCACACTCCCTCGTACGGCAGCGCCCCGCCCGGTGGCCGCTGCGCGGGATCCGCCCCGCCGTCGTGAGGACGCGGGCGGTGCCCCCACCCGTGCTCGCTCATTGTCCGGTCGCCGCCCTTGCGCTCGATTGTCACCACCCTTCGAGTGTGGGAACCCACCGGTCGGCGCCGGTTCACTGACCAGAAGTCAGCGCCTATCGACGGAATTTGACCGCAGAAGCATCAAATGGTCAGCCCTGCGACCGACCCTGCCCCGGTTGTGTGCCTTTCGGTGCCTCTTCAGCTTGTTGTACGAGGTTGACGATGCGCCGCCCGCCCAGGCCGGTGGCGAGCAGGCCGAGCCCGTCGAAGAGCAGAGCCAGAGAGAAGAAGCAGCCGATGACATAGCGGCTGCTGTGCGGCCAGTTGCCGAGGACGAGGATGCCGAGCAGCAGGCCGAACGCGCCCTGCACGATGGTCCAGCCGAACTGCGGTCCCCGTACGACGACTCCGCCGACCAGCCGGAAGACGCCGCCCGTCAGGAAGAGCAGGGCCGCGAACATGGTCAGGGCCTCGGCGGTGCCCTCCGGGTGGCGGATGACGACGACGCCCGCCGCGAGGTTGAGGGCGGCGACGACGACGCCGAGCCAGAAGTAGTTCGTGCCGCGCGACTCGATCGCGTGCAGCAGTCCGATCAGGCCGCCGATGAGCAGCAGCCAGCCGAACAGGAGCATCGAGGTCAGCGTGGCGAACGCGGTGTAGACGAGGCCCACGAGCCCCGCGAGGACGAGCAGCCCGCCCAGCAGGGCGATCCAGCCGAGCCCCCGGCGCAGTCTGCGGCTCCGGTGGGCGGTGTCCCGCTCCCCCGGCGTGCCGGCCCGGCCCGCGAACGGGTCGCTTCCGTCGGTCTCGGCCATCGGTGACTCCTCCCGGCGACGCACCCCTTACCGATCGTACGTTCGCAGGTGCCGGATAGCATCCCGCGCATGGCTTCCCCCACCCCGCAGCGGCTCACGCACGAGAGCGCCGACGGTGTCGCCACCGTCGTCATCGACCATCCGGCCCGGCGCAACGCGATGACGGACGCGATGTGGTCCGCGCTGCCGCCGCTGCTCGACCGGCTCGCGGCCGACCCCGCCGTACGCGCCCTGGTGCTGACGGGCGCGGGCGAGACGTTCTGCGCCGGGGCGGACATCTCCACGCTCGGCCGGAGCGCGGGGGCGGCGCAGAAGCTGGCGGTCGCGGCGGAGGAGGCGCTGGCCGCGTTCCCGAAGCCGACGCTGGCCGTCGTGCGGGGGTACTGCGTGGGCGGGGGCTGCCAGTTGGCGGCGGCCTGCGATCTGCGGTTCGCGCAGGAGGGCGCGCGGTTCGGGGTGACGCCCGCGAAGCTCGGCATCGTCTATCCGGCGTCGTCCACGCGCCGGCTCGTGTCGCTGGTGGGGCCCTCGACCGCGAAACACCTGCTGTTCTCGGGCGAGTTGATCGACACCGCGCGGGCGCTGCGCACGGGCCTGGTGGACGAGGCCTGGCCGGCGGACGAACTGGACGCGCGGGTCGCGGAGTTCACCCGTACGCTCGTCTCGCGCTCGCAGTTGACGCAGGCGGCGGCGAAGGAGTTCGCGGCGGGCCGCACCGACCGGGACGAGCACTGGGCGCGGGAGGCGGACGCGAGCGCGGACATGGCGGAGGGCGTCGCGGCCTTCCTGGAGCGCCGGGCGCCACGCTTCACCTGGACGGTGTGAGAACGCGGGGCGGCGGCGTTCCACCAGGGCCGACCTCGACCATCTGCGGCCCGGTGGGGCTTCTCGCGCAGTTCCCCGCGCCCCTGAAGCATGCACTTCGTGCGGCTTCCCCCAGGGGGGAGGGTGCGACGCAGTCGCCCCTCCAGGGGCGCGGGGAACTGCGCGACCAGCCACGACGAGACGGTCGGACGAAAAGCCCACGGACCGCAACCCTCAGGCCCGGACGGGCAGAGGCGTTCCCAGGCGTACCGACTGGTCGGTAACGTACGGGCATGACCACTGACCCCCGCCTGCGGGCCGCACGCCGCTGTCACCACGTCCTCAACCCGTTCCACTCCACGCACTACTTCTCGCCCGACCTGCACAAGGAGCTGGCCGCCGTCGGGATCGGCGACCGGAACGCCGCCTACTTCGCGGCGCGCTCCGCCGCGCTCGGGGCGGTCGGCGCGGGCACGGTGACCGCCACCTTCTACAACTTCAGCCACGACCTGGTCGCCCGGCACGTGCCCGCCGTCTGGCAGGCCGCCTCCCCGGAGACCGTGCTCGACGCGCGGCTGCGGGCCGTCGACGCGACCCTGCGCCGGCTGATCGGCGACGACGCGCTCGCCTCCCCCGAGATGGCCGAGGCGGCACGGCTCGCGCTGCGCGCCACCGAGGCGTGCGCCCGGCCCGCGCGCCCCTTGTACGCGGCCCACGCCGACCTGCCCGTCCCCGCCGAGCCGCACCTCGCGTACTGGCACGCCGCGACCCTGCTGCGCGAGCACCGGGGCGACGGGCACCTCGCGGCGCTGCTCGCCGCCGGGCTCGACCCGGTGGAGGCGCTGGTCAGCCATGTCGCCACCGGCAAGGGCATGGCGCCGAAGTTCCTGCTCGCCACGCGCGGCTGGACGCGCCAGGACTACGACGCGGCGGCCGGCCGGCTGCGCGAGCGCGGGCTGCTCACCGAGGACGCGGAGCTGACGCTGACCGAGGAGGGCGCGGCGCTGCGGGCCCGTATCGAGGAGCAGACGGACCTCATGGACCGCGCGCCCTACGACCACCTCGGCGACGAGGGCGTGGCCCGGCTGACCGAACTGGGCTCCGTGTTCATCGGCGCGGCGCTCGAAGCGGGCGCCTTCCCCGCCGACCTGATCGGAAAGGCCGCCGCCTGACGTCTGAACCGGTCACAGCGGGTACCCGCTCGCCACGACGACCTCCGGCCGGCCACGGCCGGGGTCCGACGAGAGGAGTGCCCATGTTCCGTGCCATCGCCGATGTCCTGCGCCAGATCGGAGGGGCGGTCGCCACCGTGGTGACGCTGCCGTTCCGCGCGCTGGCCCGCCTCTTCGGCGGCGCCTCCTCGCACTGACGGGGTACGCGGCGCGCGCGGCGGCGACCTGCCCTGATCCCCCGTTGTCGGTGCCACCTGCCACAATTGCGGCGCAACGTCAGTCGACATAGGCGGTACGGGATCGTGGCGACACCCACTGTTGGGTCCATCGAAGGCAGGATTGCCGAGGAACTCGGCGTACGGGAGCGGCAGGTGAAGGCCGCCGTCGAGCTGCTGGACGGCGGCTCGACGGTGCCCTTCATCGCCCGCTACCGCAAGGAGGCCACCGAGTCCCTTGACGACGCCCAGCTCCGCACGCTGGAGGAGCGGCTGCGGTACCTGCGCGAGCTGGAGGAGCGGCGCACCGCCGTACTGGACTCCGTACGGGAACAGGGCAAGCTGACCGAGGAGTTGGAGGCCAGCATCCGGGCCGCCGACACCAAGGCGCGCCTTGAGGACATCTATCTGCCGTTCAAGCCGAAGCGGCGCACGAAGGCGCAGATCGCGCGCGAAGCGGGCCTGGAGCCGCTGGCCGAGGGCCTGCTGACCGACCCGACGGTCGAGCCCGCCGCCGCTGCCGCCGCGTTCGTGGACGCCGAGAAGGGCGTCGCGGACGCGCAGGCCGCGCTGGACGGCGCCCGCGCGATCCTCACCGAGCGCTTCTCCGAGGACGCCGACCTCATCGGTGAGCTGCGCGAGCGCATGTGGACGCGCGGCCGGGTCGCGGCCAGGGTCAAGGCCGGCAAGGCGGAGGCCGGCGCCAAGTTCGCCGACTACTTCGACTTCGCGGAGCCCTTCACCGAGCTGCCCTCGCACCGCGTCCTCGCGCTGCTGCGCGGCGAGAAGGAGGACGTCCTCGAACTGACGCTGGAGCCGGAGGAGCCCGTCGAGGACGGCGCGCCCAGCTCGTACGAGCCGATCGTCGCGGCCCGCTTCGGCATCCGCAACGAGGGCCGCCCCGGCGACAAGTGGCTCGCCGACACGGTCCGCTGGGCCTGGCGCACCCGCATCCTCGTCCACCTCGGCATCGACCTGCGGCTGCGGCTGCGGACGGCCGCCGAGGACGAGGCGGTCAGGGTGTTCGCGGCGAACCTGCGGGACCTGCTGCTCGCCGCCCCCGCGGGCACGCGCGCGACGCTCGGCCTCGACCCCGGTTTCCGTACGGGCGTGAAGGTCGCCGTCGTCGACGCGACGGGCAAGGTCGTGGCGACGGACGTCATCCACCCGCACGTCCCGGCGAACCGGTGGGACGAGTCGATCGCCAAGCTGGCGAAGCTCGCCAAGGAGCACGCGGTCGACCTCATCGCCATCGGCAACGGCACGGCCTCCCGCGAGACGGACAAGCTCGCCGGCGACCTCATCGCCCGCCACCCCGAGCTGAATCTGACGAAGGTCATGGTCAGCGAGGCCGGCGCGTCGGTGTACTCGGCGTCGGCGTTCGCCTCGCAGGAGCTGCCGGACATGGACGTGTCGCTGCGCGGCGCGGTCTCCATCGCCCGGCGTCTGCAGGACCCGCTGGCCGAGCTGGTGAAGATCGACCCGAAGTCCATCGGTGTGGGCCAGTACCAGCACGATCTGAGCGAGGTGAAGCTCTCGCGCTCCCTCGACGCGGTCGTCGAGGACTGTGTGAACGGGGTGGGCGTGGACGTCAACACCGCGTCCGCGCCGCTGCTCGCCCGCGTCTCCGGCATCGGCTCCGGCCTCGCGGAGAACATCGTGGCGCACCGCGACGCGAACGGGCCGTTCAAGAGCCGCAAGGGCCTCAAGGACGTCGCCCGGCTCGGCCCGAAGGCGTACGAGCAGTGCGCGGGCTTCCTGCGCATCCGGGGCGGCGACGACCCGCTGGACGCGTCGGCCGTGCACCCCGAGGCGTATCCGGTCGTGCGGCGCATCGCCCAGTCGACCGGCGGGGAGGTCGGCTCGCTGATCGGCGACACGGGGACGCTGCGCTCGCTGCGGGCGGCGGACTACGTGGACGACACGTTCGGTCTGCCGACGGTGACGGACATCCTCAAGGAGTTGGAGAAGCCCGGGCGTGACCCGCGGCCCGCGTTCAAGACGGCCACCTTCAAGGAGGGCGTCGAGAAGGTCTCCGACCTGGAACCCGGGATGATCCTGGAGGGCGTCGTGACGAACGTCGCCGCGTTCGGGGCGTTCATCGACATCGGCGTCCACCAGGACGGGCTGGCGCATGTGTCGGCGCTGTCCCGTACGTTCGTGAAGGACCCGCGGGATGTCGTCAAGCCCGGTGACATCGTCAAGGTGAAGGTCCTGGATGTGGACGTGCCGCGCAAGCGGATCTCGCTGACGCTCCGGCTGGACGACGAGAAGGGCTCCGCCCGGGGTTCGGGTGCCGGGAGTTCCGGTTCCGGTTCCGGTTCCGGGGATTCCGGTCGCCGGGGGCGTGGGGGTGAGCGGAAGCCGCCTCAGCAGAAGTCTCGTAAGGGGGCGGGGGCGGGGCGGTCTGGGCCGGCGCCGGCGAACTCCGCGATGGCTGACGCGTTGAAGAAGGCGGGCCTGGCGTGACGCTCCGCTGAGGTCGCCGGTCACCTTCTGCCCGGGGTTGGGCTTCTCGCGCAGTTCCCCGCGCCCCTGGGGAGTTCTTCAGCACAGGCTGCTTGCAGCTGAGGTTGCGCAGTTCCCCGCGCCCCTGAGGAGCGGGGCTGCGCCCCAGCTCCCCAGGGGAGGCGGTGGCGACGAAGTCGCCCCGACAGGGGCGCGGGGAACTGCGCGACCAGCCACCCACCCACCGTAAGACGACCACGCACAGAGACGAACCGTCAGACCACAGAGGTCACCGTCCCCGATGACACCTGTACCCGCCGAGTCGTACGCACCGCGTCCAACATGCGCCGGTCATGCGTCACCAGAAGCAACGTCCCCGCATAGTTCGCCAGCGCCGACTCCAGCTGCTCGATGGCCGGCAGATCGAGATGGTTCGTGGGCTCGTCGAGGACAAGGAGGTTGACCCCCCGCCCCTGGAGCAGCGCGAGCCCCGCCCGGGTCCGCTCCCCCGGCGACAGGGAGGACGCGGGCCGCAGCACATGGTCCGCCTTGAGCCCGAACTTGGCCAGCAGCGTCCGCACCTCCGCCGGCTCGGTCTCCGGCACGGCCGCGCAGAACGCGTCGAGCAGAGTCTCCTCCCCGTGGAAGAGCGCCCGCGCCTGATCGACCTCGCCGACGACGACCCCGGAGCCGAGCGTGGCGTGCCCCGCGTCCAGCGGCAGCCGCCCGAGCAGCGCGGCGAGCAGCGTGGACTTGCCGGCGCCGTTGGGTCCGGTGATGGCGACGCGGTCCGCCCAGTCGATCTGGAGGGTGACGGGCCCGAGGCGGAAGTCGCCGCGGGTGATCTCGGCGTCCCGCAGCGCGGCGACGACCGCACCGGAGCGCGGGGCCGCCGCGATCTCCATGCGCAGCTCCCACTCCTTGCGGGGTTCGTCGACGCTGTCGAGGCGTTCGATCATGCGCTGCGTCTGCCGGGCCTTCGCCGCCTGCTTCTCGCTCGCCTCGCTGCGGAACTTGCGGCCGATCTTGTCGTTGTCGCTCGCCTTGCGCCGGGCGTTCTTGACGCCCTTGTCCATCCAGGAGCGCTGCATCTGGGCGCGGCCTTCGAGGGCGGCGCGCTTGTCGGCGTACTCCTCGTACTCCTCGCGGGCGTGGCGGCGGGCGACGTCGCGCTCCTCCAGGTAGGCGTCGTAGCCGCCCCCGTACAGGTTGATCTGCTGCTGGGCGAGGTCGAGTTCGAGGACCTTGGTCACCGTGCGGGTCAGGAACTCGCGGTCGTGGCTGACGACGACCGTGCCGGCGCGCAGTCCCCGTACGAACGTCTCCAGACGCTCCAGGCCGTCGAGGTCCAGGTCGTTGGTGGGCTCGTCGAGGAGGAAGACGTCGTAGCGGGACAGCAGCAGGGAGGCGAGGCCCGCGCGGGCGGCCTGGCCGCCGGAGAGCGAGGTCATGGTCTGGTCGAGGCCGACGCGCAGGCCGAGCTGGCCGGTGACCTCCTCGGCGCGTTCGTCGAGGTCGGCGCCGCCGAGGTCGAGCCAGCGCTCCAGGCTGGTGGCGTACGCGTCGTCGGCGCCGGGCGCGCCGTCGACGAGGGCCTGCGTCGCCTCGTCCATGAGGCGCTGGGCCTCGGTGACGCCGGTACGGCGGGCGAGGAAGGCGCGGACGGTCTCGCCGGGGCGCCGCTCGGGCTCCTGCGGCAGATGACCGACGGTCGCGGTCGGCGGCGACAGGCGCAGCTCGCCCTCCTCGGGCGTCGCGAGCCCGGCGAGCAGTCGCAGGAGGGTGGATTTGCCCGCGCCGTTGGCGCCGACGAGGCCGATCACGTCGCCGGGGGCGACGACGAGGTCGAGGCCGGTGAACAGGGAGCGGTCACCGTGGCCCGCGGCGAGGTTCTTGGCTACGAGAGTGGCAGTCATCAGGCCGCCGATCCTAATGCGCCCGTGCGCCCCGCCGCCGTCGAGGCCGCGGCCGGACCCGGGGCGCCCCGCCGGGCCGCTGTGAGGATCCCCACCTCGCGCATGTGTTGAGTCCGGTACGGCACGTTCCGCTACGGTCCGCTGATGAACAGTGATGCGAACGCGGAAGTGATCGTGGTCGGCGGCGGGGTCAGCGGCCTGGCCACCGCCCTGGAGCTGGCGCGGCTGGGGCGCCGGGTGCGGGTGTGGGCGCGGGAGAGCGCGGCGCGGACCACGTCGGCGGTCGCGGGCGGCCTGTGGTGGCCGTACCGGATCGATCCGGTGGAGCGGGTCGGGCCGTGGTCGCTGCGCTCGCTGGCCGTCTACGAGGAGTGGGCGCGGCGGCCCGAGGTGACCGGGGTGCGGTTCGCGGACGGGGTGCTGGGCGGGACGCTGCTCGCGGGGCTCGGGCCGTGGGCGGAGCGGGTGGCGGGCCTGCGGGACACCCCGGAGGGGCTGGCGGCGCGGCTGCCGGTGCTCGACATGCCGGCGCATCTGGAGTGGCTGCGCGGCGAGTTGGCGGCGGCGGGCGGCGTGTACGAGGAGCGTGAGGTCGACGCGCTGGAGCGGGTGCCCGCGCCGGTCGTCGTGAACTGTACGGGCCTCGGGGCGAGGGAGCTGGTGCCGGATCCGTCGGTGCGGCCGGTGCGCGGGCAGTTGGTGATCGTGGAGAATCCGGGGATCACGTCGTGGTTCACGGCCGCCGACCCGGAGTCGGACGCGACGACGTATTTCATCCCGCAGCCGGGCGGACGGCTGCTGCTCGGCGGCACCGCGCAGGTGGACGACTGGTCGCTCGACCCTGACCCGGCGACGGCGGAGGCGATCGTGAAGCGGTGCGCGGCGATCCGCCCGGAGATAGCGGGGGCCCGGATCCTCGGGCACCGGGTGGGGCTGCGTCCGGCGCGGCCCGCGGTGCGTGTGGAGCGCGAGGTGCCGGCGCCGGGCCGGGTCCTGGTGCACAACTACGGGCACGGCGGCGCGGGCGTGACGGTGGCCTGGGGCTGCGCGCGGGAGGCGGCGGAACTGGCGGTCGCGGCCTGACCCGGACGCGGGGCGGGCGCCCGACGCGCCTGCCCCGCACGGGTGTTCAGCAGCGCTCGACCGGCTTCCCGGCCGTCAGCCGGTAGGGCGCCCGCGCGTCGAGCAGCAGGGTCACGAGCGCCCGCCGCGACTGCCGCACCGGCACGAAGGCACCCGCACCGGATCTCCGTACGGTGATGCCGTGCAGCGCCAACTCGTCCCCGAAATCGGCGACTTGGGCGGGGTCGAGGCGGTAGCCGCAGGGTGGGTGTTGCAGGATCTCGGCGGGGTCGGCGGGGTCGTTGTCGGCGCCGCCGAGATAGACCGGTCCGCCGCCGCGCAGCCCTGCCGTACGGGCCGCCGCGGTGGCCGCCGCCACCTGCTTCCCGCGCTCTCCCGCGAACCGGAACAGCCCGCCGAGTGCCGCGAGTTGGGAGTCACGGCGCCGCCGGTTGTTCCGCGCGGGGTCGGCGGCCTCGGCCGGGGTGCCGGGGTCGACGCGGCTCTCGATGAGCAGCCCTGCGCTGTGCTTGACGCCGGCCATGTTGCGCAGGACGCGTTCCTGGCCGTCGCCCGCGACCTGCTTGACCGGCTCCCCCGTCGCGGGGTCGGTCCAGATGCCGTACGTGCCCGTGGTGTGTCCGGCGCGGTGGGCGGCGGGCCTGACGTAGTGCGCGGACAGGGCGCGGGAGGCGTCGTGGACGGCGGGCGCGGTGTTGAGGTTGCGGGGCCAGAGGTCGAAGAGGTCCTTGTCGTAGGAGCCGGGGGTGGAGCCGTACTCGTGCAGGTCGTAGACGACGTCCGGGGCGCGGTCGCGCAGGACGGCGGCCAGGGCGCGGGCCTCGGGGGTCTTCAGGGCGAGATGGTCGCGGTTGATGTCGACACCTTCGGCGTTGCCGCGGGTGTCGGCGGCGCGGCCGTCGGGGTTGGCGGTGGGGACGACGAGGAGGGTGGTGCGGCGCAGGAACTTCTCGGTGGCCGGGTCCTTGGTGTAGGCGAGGTCGCGGACGGTGGTCAGGCACGCCTCGCGTCCGGCGGGTTCGTCGCCGTGCTGGCTGCACACGAGGAGGACGGTGGTGGTGGCCCGCGCGTGGCCGCCGACGCGGACGAGCCGCAGGGGGCGGCCTTCGCGGGTGGTGCCGATCCGGGACACCGACACGCGGTCGGAGTCCCGGTCGGCGGCGGCGAGGAGCCGCTGTTCCTCGTCCTGGCCGGTCCACCGCGCGCCGTGGCTCTGCTCGAACCCGGTGCGCGGCACGGCCGGCGCGGCGCCGGCCGGGGCCGGGGCGGACGCGCCGAGCGCCACCACGACCACGGCCGGCACGAGAGTGCGGGCGCGTGTCACGAACCGTCGCCCGGGACCGGACGCGCCCGGCGCAGGGTGCTCACGCCGTCGGCGCCCTTGGCGTGCGGGAGGGCGCGCGCGTGGCCCGAGGTGGCCTCGGCGACCGCGCCGGGGCCGCCGACGACCGGGACGCGGGCCGCGCTGCGGGCCAGGTCAAGGGTGAGGGTGGGGCGAGTGGCCGGCGGGTCGATGAGGTCCTTGTCGGTGCCGGCGACGATCAGCGCGAGCCGGTGGCCCTTGGGCACGACGTGGTCGGCGGCGGCCAGCGAGATCGTCAGCGTGTAGGGCTTGCCGGGGGTGAGCGGGCGGCCCTTGGCCGGGTCGGCGTAGGTGCCGAGGTCGGCCCAGCCGCGGCTGAACACGGTGGCGTTCACGTCGGCGGTCGCGGTCGCCGTCTTCAGGAAGCAGGAGCTGTCGCCCGCGGTGCTCGGGCCCCAGCAACTGCGGTCGGTGAGGGTGGTGATGCCCTCACCTGCGCCCGCGTAGTCGCGGATGGTCGCCGGGCCGAGGTCGACGAGGACGGCGCTGAGGTGGGCGCTCGCGGTCGTCGGGGTGGCCGTGACGGTGACCGTGGAGGAGCCGGACAGGCGCAGGTCCTCGCCGAGCGGGCGGCTGACGAAGCCGGTCTTGGCGGGGGTGGGGCTGTCGGCGGCCGCCGCCCAGTCGGTCTCGCTCAGGGCCGGGTCGTCGGTGAAGGTCTCGGTGCCGGAGCCGGTCTTCAGGCCGAGGGTGCCGACGCCGGGGGCGTCGCCCTGGCCGGGGCGCAGGGTGGTGGCCCGGGTGGCGCGCGGCGGCCAGACCTTCTCGGTGGTCCAGTGGTCGGGGGTGCGCTCGATGTCGGCCATCGGCTCGCGGTCGACGCCGTTCTCGTAACCGAGGAGTTCGTGGTCGAACCAGCGGTGCAGGGTGTCGACCCAGGCGCCGCGCCGGTAGTCGAACGGGTCGACGTGGCCGGTCTGGGAGAGCCAGATCTTGCGCTCGACGCCGTTCTTGGCGAGGGCGTCCCACCACTGGCCGAAGTGCTTGGCGCGGACGTTGAGGTCCTGCATGCCGTGGACGACGAAGACGCTGGCCTTCACCTTGCGGGCGTCCTTGACGTAGTCGCGTTCCTGCCACAGCCGGGTCCAGTCGCCGGTGCGGGGCGCTTCGTCGACAAGTCGCTTCTGTACGGCGGCGCAGCGGGCGCGGGCGGCGGGGCTCTCCACGTAGTCGGACAGCCACTCGGGGCCGGAGTCGTACAGCGGGGCGCCCTGCTGGAAGTAGTAGTCGTACCAGGAGGAGATGCCGCCGATGGGCACGATCGTCCTGAGGCCCTCGACGCCGGTCGCGGCGACGCCGTTGGCGACGGTGCCGTCGTAGCTCTTGCCGATCATTCCGGTGCGGCCGTTGGTCCAGCCGGCGGTGGCGCGCTGGGTGCCGGCGCGGGTGGTGTAGCCCTTGGCGCGGCCGTTGAGCCAGTCGACGACGGCCTTCGCGGACTGGATGTCAGAGGCGCCGCCGACGTCGACGCAGCCGTCGGAGCGGTTGGTGCCGGCGAGGTCGACGCCGACGAAGGCGTAGCCGCGGGGCACGAAGTAGTTGTCGTAGAACAGCGGCATCTGGACGACGTTCCCGGCCGCGTCGTACGTCTTCTTCTGGCTCTCGTTGCCGCGTCCGCAGCAGGAGTAGTACGGGCTGGCGTCCATGATCACGGGGACCTTGCGGCCCTTCGCGGCGGCCTCGCGGGGGCGGACGATGTCGACGGCGACGCGGTCGGTGCGGCCGTCGCCGTCGCCGTCGAGCCGGGTGTCGACCCAGACGGACTCGCGGATGGCGTTCTCATACGAGTAGACGGGCTGCGAGGCGCGGGCTGTGGGGGGCGCCGCCTGGGCGGCCGCGGGGGTGAGCAGCACGGCGAGCAGGGCGGCGACGGCCGCGGCGGCGAGGGTGCGCCAGGGGCGGCGGGTGCGTCTGACGGGTATCGGCATGGCGCGGAAGGTACACGGGTCGTCTCCCGCGCGACAGAGGGCCGCACGCACCGGTGTCAGGCGCGTGGGACATGTGGCGCATGTCGGCCGAATGGCGATCATGTGACAAGGGGTGCGGTGGACGTGACCGGGGCGGGCGGTGCTCAATAGGCTCGCGTACGAGAGCAACCCTCCGCGTGTTCCTACGACTTGGAGCTTCTTGTGTACCGCAGACTCATCGCCCCCGGCGCCCTCGCGGCCTCCCTCCTGCTGGCGATCCCGGCATCGGCGGCCGACTTCACGCCCGGGGCCGCGGGCATCGGCGACGCCTACTACCCGACGTACGGGAACGGCGGCTACGACGTCTCCCACTACGACCTGCGCCTGAAGTACCAGCCCAAGAGCGGGGTGTTGGAGGGCACGGCGACGCTTCTCGCCACGTCCACGCAGGATCTGTCGCGCTTCGACCTCGACTTCGGGCTCGCGGTGAGCGAGGTGCGGGTCAACGGCAAGCCGGCCGCGTTCGCCAAGGCCGGTGAGCAGGAGCTCCAGGTGACGCCGAAGGCGGGGCTGCCCAAGGGCACGCCGTTCTCCGTCGTCGTCAAGTACGCGGGCAACCCGACCGATCTGAAGCTGTGGGGCTTCACCTCGCCGCAACGCACGCCGGACGGCGCGGTGTTCGCCAACGAGCCGGAGTCCGCGGCCTGGTGGTTCCCCTCCAACGACCACCCGCTCGACAAGGCGACCTACGACGTGTCGGTCGCCGTGCCCGACGGGACGCAGGCCATATCCAACGGCACGCTCCAGTCGCAGAGTTCGAAGCTCGGGTGGACGCGGTACAACTGGCGTTCCAGCCATCCGCAGGCCAGTTACCTCACGACGCTCGCGGTCGGCAAGTTCGACATCACGACCGACACGACGGCCGACGGCATCCCCGTCGTCAACGCCTACAGCAAGGACCTCGGGGCGAACGCGGGTGCCGCGCGGGCCAGCGTCGAGCGCACCACCGAGGTCGCCGAGTGGCTGGAGTCCGTCTACGGCAAGTACCCCTTCGAGGCGCTCGGCGGATACGTGCCGAACGTCCCCTCGGGCTTCGCGCTTGAGACGCAGACCCGGCCGTTCTACTCCCCCAAGCAGTTCGCGAACGGCTCCAACGTCTCCGTCGTCGTCCATGAGCTGGCCCACCAGTGGTACGGCGACAGCGTCTCCGTGAACGGCTGGAAGGACATCTGGATCAACGAGGGCTTCGCGCGGTACAGCCAGTGGCTGTGGTCGGAGAAGGAGGGCGAGGGCACGGCGCAGGAGCTGGCGGACTACGTGTACGCGCAGCACCCCGCCGACGATCCCTTCTGGAAGGTCAAGCCGGGGGATCCGGGGGCCGACGACCAGTTCTCCGCGGCCGTCTACGACCGGGGGGCCGTCGCCATCCAGGCGCTGCGCAACGCCGTCGGCGAGAAGAAGTTCTTCGCCATCCTGAAGGGCTGGCCTCAGGCGCACGCCTACGGGAACGCGACCGTCGGTGACTTCATCTCCTACGCGGAGAAGGTCTCCGGCAAGAAGCTGCGCGGGCTGTTCGACACGTGGCTCTACCAGGAGTCCAAGCCGGCGGTGGCGTCCGCGCGCGGAATCGTGAACAAGGCGCCTGCGCGACCGGCATCCTGGAAAAAGATCGCCGCGACAAACACCCTCCACTGACAGCACCTCTCCGGCGGGGGCCGGGTATGCGGGTCCAGTGAAGCCCCCTTGCAGTACCGCTTTGCGCAGTTCCCCGCGCCCCTGGGTAAGTGGGTGGCCCCGGCCGGTGAGTGACCTCGACTTTCGTCGTGGTTGCTCGCGCAGTTCCCCGCGCCCCTGGAGGGGCGGCTTCGCCGCCACCTCCATAGGGGAAGCTGCACGCAGTGCATGCTTCAGGGGCGCGGGGAACTGCGCGAGAAGCCCCACCGGCCGAAAGGTGACGAACCACGGGCAGGCCCACCCACCCAGGGGCGCGGGGAACTGCGCGATCAGCCACGACGAGAGTCGAGCGCGAACGACCCGCCCGACGGGGCTGTCACCTCAGGGGCGCGGGGAACTGCGCAGCCCGCCTTGGCCGAGCGCAGCCGTCCGCGCCCGATACGCCAGAGGCAGATACCCGTACCGGGACGGAAGCCGCGGCACCGTCAGGCGTACGAGCGCCGCCACGCGCCGGAGCCGCCTCTCCTGCCGGGAAGACCAGGAAAGCCCCAGCGCCCCCCGCGCCTCCGGCGGCAAAAGCCCCACCGACAAGAACGCCATCCCCCGCGCCAGCACCCTCCGCACCCCGGGCCACACCACCCGCAGAGCCCAAGGCGCCCCCGGCGGAGCCGGAATCACCCGCCGAGGCGAGACCAGCTCGTCGACGACGGCGTTGCGCCCGACCTCCGCGGCCAGCATCTCGCGGTAGTACGGCCAGAACTCCGCGGTCGTCGCGGGCATGTCCCGGTCATGGATGCCGAGGATCCGCCCGACCATGAGCCACTCCGCGTAGAACCGCTCGTCCTCCTCCGCCGTGAAGGGCCGCGCGAAGTACCGCCGGGCGTAGCGGGCGACGGGATACCCGGTGGCGTGCACCCAGGCGTACGCGTCGGGCCGCAGCGCGTGATACCGGCGGCCCCGCGCGTCCGTCCCCTGGATCGTGCGGTGCAGCCGGCGCAGGCGGCGCCCTTCGTCGACGGCGCGCTCACCCCCGTACACCCACAGCAGGACGGACGTGAGGGAGCGGGCGCCGCGCCCCCACGGGTCCGTACGGAAGACGGAGTGGTCGTCGACGCCCGCGCCGACGGCGGGGTGGGCGACTTGGAGGACGAACGCGGCGGGCAGCGCCAGCAGCGAGCGGATGTCGCCCGCGGTGTCCCAGAGGATGCCGCCGGGCGGGGGCGGCTCGGGGTCGGGGTCGCTCTGTTTCATGCCACTTCCCGCGGGACGACGCCAAGGCGTACGGCACTGCCGTACCCCCGGGACCCCTGAGACCCCTGGGACGGATGTGCCGTACTCCCCAGTATGCGCCCGCCGCGTCCCCGGCTCCCGCCGGGGCGGGGTCAGCAGGGCTTGACGTACCAGACCGGATGCCAGTCGCCGGTCTCGTCGAAGACCTCGTAGTCGCGGCTCGCGGGGCGGGTCTGGTAGACGAGGTTGTAGCTCTTGCCGTACATGCGGGCGACCGTGCCCGGGGTCTGGTAGTTCCACCAGGAGCCGCCGCTGTTCCAGCCGTCGGGGATCTCGTGGTACGTGCAGCTCGTGCGCTCCCAGAAGCCGCCGGTGAAGTGCGCACCCGACCAGCCGCAGAAGTACTTGTAGTCGCACGAGTTGATGCCGGTCGCGGACCGGGGCGCGGCGAGGTCGCGGGCCCGCTTCTGGCCAGGCGCGGCGACGACCATGTGCCCGTCGGGCCAGTCGATGCGGTTGGCGGAGACCTGGGTGCCGCCCAACTGCCGCAGGTAGCCGCGTACCTCGTTCTGGAGCGTGCGCGTCTGCGCGGGGGTGAGCCCCGCCCGCTCTGCCTGGGCCTGGAACGCGGGAGCCCCCTGCCCCGCCGGAGCCGCGTGCACGGGCGCGGCCAGTGCCGTGCCCACGAGCGCCGCCCCCGCCGCGACCAGCGCGGCCTGCTTCTTCCACTCACGCATCCTGGTCATGTCTCTCCCCTGTCAGGGGAGCCCGCCGTGCTGGCCGGCTCCGTTCCTCCGGCCGTCCCGCGCGGCGGGCTCCGCCACCGGACGCGTCCGCCGTCCGCGGAGCGTCTGGGATCAGCCAACTACCGGAGCTATCGCGGCTGTGAGTGATTCGAGCCTCTTCGAATGCGCGGCGCGTCCCTACGATCCAGGGGTGATCTCGGTGACGCTCGACGCGACCAGCCTGAGCCGGGTCAGGCTCGCCCTCTCCCCCGCCTACGAGGCCGTGCTGTGGCTGCGGCTGGCAGCGGCGGGGCGACGGCATCCGGTGTTCGGGGACCCGGGACCGGCGGCGCGGTGGGCGCTGCGCCGGCCGGACGTGGCGTTGATCGCCCGGTGTCAGCCGGACGGGCGGGGCGGGCTGACGTACATGCCGGACCTGCTGACGCCCAAGCCCGCGCCGGGGCCCGCGGGGAGCGTGTTCGCCGAGCAGGTGGCGATGACGGCGGCGACGCCCGCGCCGGAGGCGGTGCGCCAAGTGGCCGGGGTGCGGTTCGGGGCGGGGCCGGTGCCCGCGCCGGTGCTGTCCGCGCTGGAGGCGGGCGACTTCGGGCGGCGGGCGGCGGGCGGGCTGCGGCAGTTCTGGGACGACGTCCTCGCCGACCAGTGGAGCGGTGTGCGCGCCACCCTGGACGCCGACCTGTCCGCCCGGGCACGCGTCATGGCCGCGCACGGCGTGGGGCACCTGCTGGAGACGCTGCACCCCTCGGTCACCCGCAGCGGTACCCGCCTCGATCTGCGCAAGGGCGGGTACCGCGAGACGCTGGCGACGGCGGGCGGCGAGGTCGTCCTCGTTCCCACCGCGCACGGCACGGGCATCGGCGTTCAGGTGGAGCCCGCGGGCGATCTGGTGCTGTTCTGTCCGGCGGCGGGCGCGGGCGCGCGGCCCGACGGGTCCGGGGCGCCGGCGATCGGGCGGCTGCTCGGCCGGAGCAGGGCCGCCCTCCTCGCGGACCTCGACCGCCCCCGTACCACCGGTGAACTGGCCGAACGCTGTGCGCTCGCCCCCGCCACGGTCTCGTACCACCTGTCGGTGCTGTATCGCAGCGGACTCGTGCTGCGCCGGCGGCAGCGTCACCAGGTGCGGTACTCGCGCACCGTGGAGGCGGACGCGCTGCTCGGCAGGTGAGCGGGACCGGGGCGCGCGGTCGCCGGCTCGCGGGGCGAGGGCGCCCCGGTCAGCGCGGGGGCGGCGGGTTCGGGGGGCGGCGGGCCAGGTCGGAGGCCAGTTCCGCCACGCAGGTGCACAGGTCCGTGACGGCGGCGGCGTGCCGGGGGTCGGCCGGGGCGGGATGCGGGGGCACGACGTGGGCGCGGAGCGTGGCCGGCGCCGGCGCGGGCCCCGGGGCGGGTGGTGCGGGAGCCAGGACGCGGGGCCTGCGGCGGACGGTGGTCAGCACGAGCGCCACCACCGCCGCCGCGTACAGGGCCAGGGGACCCGGCAGGAGGGGGACATCACGCGGTACGAGCGCCATGCCCCTGTCCTACCCGCCCGGCACGCGGCCCCAACGCGCGTGCCGGGACGGGCACTTCCCGCCTGCCCGGGCGGCGGGGACGTACACCCCGCGGATCAGGACTTGTCGCCGGGCTCCGACGGCTCCTGCTCGGTGCGGCGCGCGATGCGCTTGCGGGAGGTGTACCAGCCGATCACCAGGGCGAGGGCGACGATCGGGACGAGGGAGAGCGTCTTGCGGCCGGTCTCGGAGTCGTTCCACATCAGGGCCAGAACGAGCACCAGGAACGCGATCGTGACGATCTCGATCACCGGCGACCACGGCAGCCGGAAGGAGGGCCGCTCCACCAGGCCCTGCTTGGCGCGGCGGACGAACGCCAGATGCGCCACCATGATCATGACCCAGGTGCCGATGATGCCGATGGAGGAGATCTCGATGACGATCTCGAAGGCGTCGGCGGGCAGCAGGTAGTTCAGGCCGACGCCGAGGACGCCGACCCCGGCCGTGAGCAGGATGCCGCCGTAGGGGACCTGGCTGCGGTTCATCCGGGCGGTGAACTTCGGGGCGGAGCCCGTCATCGCCATGGAGCGCAGGATGCGGCCCGTCGAGTACAGGCCGGAGTTGAGCGAGGACATCGCGGCGGTGAGGACGACGAGGTTGACGATGTCACCGATGCCGCCGACGCCCAGCTTCGAGAAGAGCGTGACGAAGGGGCTCTCGCCCGCCTTGTACGTGGAGGAGGGCAGCAGCAGCGCGAGCAGCAGCACCGAGCCGCAGTAGAAGATGCCGACGCGCCACATGATGGAGTTCACGGCACGCGGGACGACCTTGTGCGGCTCGGCGGTCTCGCCGGCGGCGACGCCGACCAGCTCCAGGGCCGCGTACGCGAAGACGACGCCCTGCATGACGAGGATCACCGACATCATGCCGCCGGGCATCCAGCCGCCGTGGTCGGTGATCATGTGCAGGCCGGGTGTCTGGCCGTCGATCGGGTGCTGGGTGGCGACGAGGAAGATGCCCACGAACAGGAAGGCGACGAGGGTCGCCACCTTGACGATCGCGAACCAGAACTCCATCTCGCCGAAGTACTTGACGGAGACGAGGTTGACGCTGAGCACGACCGCGAGGGCGATCAGCGCGAGCACCCACTGCGGTATGGAGGTGAACGCGCTCCAGTACTGCGTGTACAGGGCGATGGCGGTGATGTCCGCGATGCCCGTCATCGACCAGTTCAGGAAGTACATCCAGCCGGCGACGTAGGCGCCCTTCTCGCCGAGGAACTCACGCGCGTACGACACGAAGGAGCCGGACGAGGGCCGGTAGACGACCATCTCGCCGAGGGCGCGCACGACGAAGTAGGCGAAGACTCCGCAGACGAGGTACGCGAAGACGAGCGCGGGGCCCGCGTCGTGGAGGCGACCGCCGGCGCCGAGGAAAAGGCCGGTGCCGATCGCGCCGCCGATGGCGATCATGTTGACGTGGCGGCTCTTGAGGTCCTTGCTGTAACCGGCGTCGCCCGCGTCGGCGGGCGCCTGGGCGGCGTCGGCGGGCGACGCGTCCAGGGCCGTGTTGACGGCGTCCTTGCTCACGTGGGGGTGTCCACTCTGTGGTGCCCGGGGCGTGGGGCCACCGGGGTCCGGATGTGCGCGGCCCGCGACACCCCTGACAGCGCGCGGACCGACTGTGCACCTTCCCCCACCCGTCACCGCACACGCGGTGGCGGAGATCACATAGCGGTTCTTCTCACAGGACGAGACGCCTCTGTACAGGCTCCCGTCGAGGGCGTATAAGCGCTGCCCGGGCCGTCGTGGACCGACCGGGAGGCTTTCACAACTTCGGTGTGTCAGCAATACTGTTGCACTGGACCGGCACGATCACGAGGCGGAGATGACGACGGACATCGACGGCGCCGAAGCGGCGCCGGGACCCACCCTGACCGTCGACGAACTGGCCGCGCGCGCGGGCGTCACGGTCCGCACGATCCGCTTCTACAGCACGCGCGGGCTGCTGCCGCCGCCGGTGATCGGGCCGCGCCGGGTCGGCCACTACGGGCAGGACCACCTCTCGCGGCTCGCGCTCATCGAGGAGTTGCAGCACCAGGGCATGACGCTCGCCGCGATCGAACGCTACCTGGAGCAGCTGCCGGCCGATCTGAGCGCCCACGATCTGGCCATCCACCGGGCGGTCGTGGCGAGCTGGGCGCCGGACGCGGCCGAGGACCTCGACCGCGCGGAGCTGGAGCGCCGGGCCGGGCGGGCGCTGTCGGACACGGACGTGGACCGGCTGACGGCCATGGGCATCGTCGTCGGGTACGAGGACGACCGCTACCGGGTGGACGTGGGGCTGCTGCGGCTCGGGGCGCAGTTGCTGGATGTGCCGATCGAGCACGAGGCGATCCTCGCCGCGCGCACGATCCTGCTGCGGCACACCCGGCAGGCCGCGCACGAGCTGTCGCGGCTGTTCCAGGACGAGGTGTGGGGGCGCGAGGCCGCCGGGGAGGCGGACCCCGAGCGGCTGGCGGCGATGAAGTCGCTGTCCGCGCACATGCAGCCGCTGGTGGCGCAGGCACTGGTCACCGCGTTCCAGCGGTCGCTGAGCGAGGAACTGCGGCAGGCGTTCCACCAGGGGGGCTGAGCGGCACCGACGGCGCCCGCCTCGGGGTGGAGGCGGTTTCGGGGCGCCGGCGGCCTCGGCGCGGCACGAGCGGGCCCTACGCGGCACGAGCGGCCCGACGCGGCACGAGCGGCCGGACGCGCGCGGGCCGGCGGGAGACCGCCCCGCTGAGGGGGCCGCCTCCCGCCGGCCGAGGGCGCAGGTGGCCGGGTCAGTCGGTGAAGGTCTCGCCCTTCTCCGCCTTCTCCACGAGCAGCGCGGGCGGCAGGAACCGGTCGCCGTACCGCTCGGCCAGTTCGCGGGAGCGGGCCACGAAGCCGGGCAGCCCGCCCTCGTAGCCGTTGATGTACTGGAGCACGCCACCGGTCCAGCCCGGGAAGCCGATGCCGAAGATCGAGCCGATGTTGGCGTCGGCGACCGATGTCAGCACGCCCTCTTCGAGCAGTTTGACCGTGTCGAGGGCCTCCGCGAACAGCATGCGCTCCTGCATGTCCGCGAACGGGATCTCGGTTCCCGGCTTGGTGAAGTGCTCACGCAGGCCCGGCCACAGCCCGGCGCGCTTGCCGTCCTCGCCGTACTCGTAGAACCCGGCGCCGCCGCTGCGGCCGGTGCGGCCGAACTCGTCGATCATGCGGTCGATGACGGCCTCGGCGGGGTGGGTGTCCCAGGTGCCGCCCGCCTCCAGGATCGCGGCCTTGCTCTCGTTGCGGATCTTGCGGGGCAGCGTGAGCGTCAGCTCGTCCATGAGGGACAGCACCTTCGCGGGGTAGCCGGCCTGGCCCGCCGCCTGCTCGACCGACGCCGGCTCGATGCCCTCGCCGACCATGGCGATGCCCTCGTTCATGAAGTGGCCGATGACGCGGGAGGTGAAGAAGCCGCGCGAGTCGTTGACGACGATCGGCGTCTTGTTGATCTGCCGTACGAGGTCGAAGGCGCGGGCGAGGGCCTGCTCGCCGGTGCGGGCGCCCTTGATGATCTCCACCAGCGGCATCTTGTCGACGGGCGAGAAGAAGTGCAGCCCGATGAAGTCGGCCTGCCGCTCGACGCCCTCGGCCAGCTCCGTGATGGGCAGCGTGGAGGTGTTGGAGCACAGCAGCGCGTCGGGCGCGACGATGCCCTGGATCTCCTGGAACACCTTGTGCTTGAGCGCCGGGTCCTCGAACACCGCCTCGATGACCGCGTCGCAGCCCGCGAGGTCCTGCGGGTCGGCGGTGGGCGTGATGCGGGCGAGCAGCGCGTCCGCCTTCTCCTGGGTGGTACGGCCCCGCTGCACGGCCTTGGCGCACAGCTTCTCGGAGTAGCCCTTGCCTTTGGCGGCCGACTCGGCGGACACGTCCTTGAGGACGACCTCGATACCGGCGCGGGCGCAGGAGTAGGCGATGCCCGCGCCCATCATGCCGGCGCCGAGGACCGCGACCTTGCGCACCTTCGTCGGCTCGATGCCCTTCGGGCGGTTGGCGCCGGAGTTGACGGCCTGGAGGTCGAAGAAGAACGCCTGGATCATGTTCTTCGCGGTCTGCCCGGTGACCAGCTCGGTGAAGTAGCGGGCCTCGATGGTCAGCGCGGTCTCGAAGTCGACCTGGGAGCCCTCGACGGCGGCGGCGAGGATGTTGCGGGGCGCCGGGTAGGGGGCGCCGTTGAGCTGCTTCTTCAGGTTGGCGGGGAACGCCGGGAGGTTCGCGGCGAACTTGGGGTGGGCGGGGGTGCCGCCCGGGATGCGGTAGCCCGGCTTGTCCCAGGGCTGCTGCGACTCGGGGTTCGCGTCGATGAAGGCGCGGGCCTTGTCGAGCATCTCCTCGCGGGTGGCGGCCAGTTCATGGACCAGGCCGTTGTCGAGGGCGCGCTTCGGGGTGTACTGGGTGCCCTGGAGCAGCACCTTGAGGAGGGCGTCGGCGATGCCCATGAGGCGGACGGTACGGGTGACGCCGCCGCCGGCCGGGAGCAGGCCGAGGGTGACCTCGGGCAGGCCGATCTTGGAGCCGGGGGCGTCGAGGGCGACGCGGTGGTGGCTGGCGAGGGCGATCTCGTAACCGCCGCCGAGGGCCGCGCCGTTGATGGCGGCGACGACGGGCTTGCCGAGGGTCTCGATGCGGCGCAGGGAGGTCTTGATGCCGATGCCGGTCTCGAAGACGGCCTGGGCGTCCTCGGGTCCTGCCTTGACCATGTCCTTGAGGTCGCCGCCCGCGAAGAAGGTCTTCTTGGCGGAGGTGTAGATGATCCCGCGGATGGAGTCGCGCTCGGCCTCGGCGCGGTCGGCGACGGCGGCGATGGACTCCTTGAACGCCTGGTTCATGGTGTTCGCGGACTGGTTCGGGTCGTCGAGGACGAGGGTGACGATGCCGGTGTCGTCCTGTTCCCAGCGGATGGTGGAGCTGGCGGTCATGTCGTGTCTCCGTGATGTCTTGTGCGGCGGGGTTGTGCGCGGCTACGGGGAAGGGGGGTGCGGGTGCGTCGCCGGGTGCGGGTGGTTCGTGGTTGCTCGCGCAGTTCCCCGCGCCCCTTCGGTGCGCACTGCGTGCGCGACCTCCATCGGGGGAAGCAGGGGCGAAGCCCCGCTTCCAGGGGCGCGGGGAACTGCGCGAGAAGCCCCACGCACCCGCACCCGGCGACGAAACCGGCGGAGCTACACGCGTTCCACGATCGTGGCGATGCCCATCCCGCCCCCCACGCACAACGTCGCCAGCCCGTACCGCAGGTCCCTCCGCTCCAGCTCGTCCACGAGCGTGCCGAGGATCATCGCGCCGGTCGCCCCCAGCGGGTGCCCGAGCGCGATCGCGCCGCCGTTGACGTTGACCTTGTCGAGGCTGAGCCCCATGTCCCGTACGAAGCGGAGCACGACCGCCGCGAACGCCTCGTTGATCTCGACGAGGTCGATGTCGTCGATGGTCAGCCCGGCCTTGGCCAGCGCCTTGCGGGTGGCGGGCGCCGGGCCGGTGAGCATGATGGTCGGCTCGGAGCCGGAGACCGCCGCGGAGACGATGCGGGCGCGCGGCGTGAGCCCGTACCGCTCCCCCACCTCGCGGGAGCCGACGGCGACGAGGGAGGCGCCGTCGACGATGCCGGAGGAGTTGCCCGCGTGGTGGACGTGGTCGATCTTCTCCACCCAGTGGTACTTCTGGAGCGCGACCGCGTCGAAGCCGCCGAGGTCGCCGATGTCCGCGAACGACGGCTTGAGCTTGGCGAGCGAGTCGGCGGTGGTGCCGGGCCGCGGGAACTCGTCGTGGTCGAGGACGGTCAGCCCCGCGCGGTCCTTGACGGGCACGACGGACCGCTCGAAGCGCCCGTCCTTGACGGCGGCGGCGGCCCGCTCCTGGGAGAGCGCCGCGTACTCGTCCACGTCGCGCCGGGAGAAGCCCTCGATGGTGGCGATGAGGTCGGCGCCGATGCCCTGGGGCACGAAGCCGGTCTCGAAGTTCGTCATCGGGTCGGCGAACCAGGCGCCGCCGTCGGAGGCCATCGGCACCCGCGACATCGACTCGACGCCGCCCGCGAGGACGAGGTCCTCCCAGCCCGAACGGACCTTCATCGCGGCGAGGTTGACGGCTTCGAGGCCCGAGGCACAGAAGCGGTTCTCCTGCACGCCCGCGACGGTGTCGGGCAGCCCGGCGGCGATGGCCGCGATGCGGGCGATGTCGGAGCCCTGGTCGCCGACGGGTCCGACGACGCCGAGCACGATGTCGTCGACGGCGGCCGGGTCGAGGCCCGGGAAGCGGGCGCGGATCTCGTGGATCAGGCCGACGACCAGGTCGATCGGCTTGGTGCCGTGCAGGGAGCCGTTGGCCTTGCCCCGGCCGCGCGGGGTGCGGATCGCGTCGTAGACGTACGCGTCTGTGGTCACGGAGGTGCCTTTCGAAGCAGCGGAACTACGAGGTGACGAGGGGTGGGTCAGGCGAGGAGGGAGCGGCCGATGATCTCCTTCATGATCTCGGTCGTGCCGCCGTAGATGGTCTGGATGCGTCCGTCCGTGAAGGCGCGGGCGACGCGGTACTCGGTCATGTAGCCGTAGCCGCCGTGCAGTTGCAGGCAGCGGTCGGCGACGCGCTTTTGCAGTTCGGTGGCCCACCACTTGGCCATGGAGGCGTGCACGGCGTCCAGGGTGCCCGCCGAGTGGTCCTCGATGCAGCGGTCGAGGAAGGTCCGGGTGACGGCGCACTCGGTGGCCATCTCGGCGATCTCGAACCGGATGTGCTGGAGCTTGGCGAGCGGGCGCCCGAAGGCGTGGCGCTCCTTGACGTACTCCGTGGTGATCTCCAGGAGGTGTTCGGCGGCGGCGATGGCGGCGACGGCGATGCCCATGCGCTCCTGCGCGAGGTTCGTCATCAGGTGGATGAACGCGCCGTTCAGCTCACCGAGCAGATTCTCCTTCGGGACGCGTACGTCGTGGAAGAACAGCTCCGCCGTGTCCTGGGACTTCTGGCCGATCTTGTCGAGGTTGCGGCCCCGCTCGAAGCCCTCCATGCCGCGCTCGACGACGAGCAGGGACAGGCCGTGGGCGCCGCCGTCGAGGGTCGTCTTCGCCACGACCACGACGAGGTTGGCGAGGATGCCGTTGGAGATGAACGTCTTGGAGCCGTTGAGCAGCCAGTGGTCGCCCTTGTCCTCGGCGCTGGTGCGGATGGCCTGGAGGTCGGAGCCCGCGCCGGGTTCGGTCATGGCGATGGCCGTGATCAGGGAGCCGTCGCAGAAGCCGGGCAGCCAGCGGCGCTTCTGCTCCTCGGTGGCGAGCGAGGTGAGGTAGGGGCCGATGATGTCGTTGTGCAGGCCGACGGCGAGCCCGGCGGCGCCCGCGCGGGTGAACTCCTCGGCGAGCACGGCGCTGTAGCGGAAGTCGGCGTTGCCGCCGCCCCCGTACTCCTCGGGCACCGCGAGCCCGAGCAGGCCCTGGCGGCCGGCGGCGAGCCAGGCCTCGCGCGCGACGATGCCGTCCTTCTCCCACTGCTCGTAGTGGGGGGTGACCTCTTTCGCGAGGAAGGTGCGGACGGTCTCGCGGAACGCCTCGTGCTCGGGGCTGAACAGGCGTCGTTCCATGCTGGTGATCAACTGCCTTTCGTGGCGGGCTCGGTGAGGGCGGGCACGTCCCAGTCGCGGGCGACGGCCTCGGTGTCGGCGCCGGGGCGGGCCGGGCCGGTGCGGACGGCGGTGGGGGTGCCCGAGAAGCGGGGGGCGGGGGCGGGCTGGGTGAGGCCGCCGTGGTCGACGAAGGTGCCGCGCGCGGCGAGATGCGGGTGGTCCGGCGCCTCGCGCAGCGACAGGACGGGCGCCACGCACGCGTCGGAGCCGTCGAAGACGGCCGTCCACTCGGCGCGCGTACGCTCCTTGAAGCGGGCGGCGACGGCGTCGCGCAGCTCGTCCCAGCGGCCGAGGTCGGCGCGGGCGGAGGCGGTGTCCGCAAGGCCCATCAGGCGCATGAACTCGTCGTAGAACTGCTGTTCGAGGGCGCCGACCGCCATGTACTGGCCGTCGGCGGTCTCGTAGGTGCCGTAGAAGGGGCAGCCGCCGTCCAGGAGGTTGGTGCCGCGCCGGTCCTGCCAGCTTCCGGCGGCGAGCATGCCGTGGATCATCGCGGAGAGGTGGGCGGCGCCGTCCACGATGGCGGCGTCGACGACCTGGCCGCTTCCGGTGGCGCGCGCGTGGTGCAGGGCGGCGAGGACGCCGACGACGAGGTAGAGCGAGCCGCCCGCGTAGTCGCCGACGAGGTTCGCGGGGACCGTGGGCGGCTCGCCGGGGGCGCCGATCATGCCGAGGGTGCCAGTGAGCGCGATGTAGGCGATGTCGTGCCCGGCGCGCGGGGCGAGGGGGCCTTCCTGCCCCCAGCCGGTCATGCGGCCGTAGACCAGGCGCGGGTTGCGGGCGTGGCACTCCTTGGGGCCGACGCCGAGCCGTTCGGCGACGCCGGGGCGGTAGCCCTCGATGAGCACGTCGGCCCGTTCGACCAGGCGCAGGACGCGCTCGGCGCCGTCGGCGGCCTTGAGGTCGACGACGACGGACCGCTTGTTGCGGTTGGTGATGTCGTACGCGGGGTCGATGCCGAGGCCGGCGCCGCCCGGGCGGTCGACGCGGACGACATCGGCGCCGAGGTCGGCGAGGAGCATCGCGGCGAAGGGCCCGGGCCCGATCCCGGCCAGCTCCACCGCGCGCACCCCGGCGAGCGGGCCCGGCTCGCGGCCCCCGCCCTGCGTTCCTGCCACGGTCATCCGGTCCGCCCCCAGTCTGTGACACAACTGATGTAACACCAGCGATGCTAAGAACCCGTTCCAGTGAGCACAAGACCTGGCGAGCAAGCGCTCAGTAAGGATCGTGTGCGGGGCGGGCGGGACGTAGCGGGTACGACCTGGGCGGGACCTGGGCACGGCCTAGGCTGGCGGCATGGAAGCGATCCTGGTCAGCGCGTGTCTGCGGGGTGTCCCGTGCCGGTTCGACGGGCGGGCGAAGGGCGACGAGGAGTCGGTTCTCGCGCGGCCCGAGGTCGCGGGCAAGCGGGTGGTGTCGTTCTGTCCGGAGGTCGCGGGCGGGCTCCCCACCCCGCGCGGGCCCGCCGAAATCGTGGGCGGCGACGGCCATGACGTACTGGACGGGACGGCGCGGGTCGTGGAGGACACCGGGCGGGACGTGACCGCCGCGTTCGTCGCCGGGGCCGAACAGGCGCTGGCCGTCGCCCGCGGGCACGGCTGCTCCGAGGCGCTGTTGATGCCGCGCAGCCCCTCGTGCGGGCGGGGCGCGGTGTACGACGGCACGTTCTCCGGGGCGGCGGTGCCCGGTGACGGGGTGACGGCGGCGCTGCTCGGGCGCGTCGGCATCACGGTCCGGCCCGCGTCGGACGTCTGAGCGCGGTCCGGGGACGCCCCCTGCCCGGCGCGCCCCCGGCACACGCTAGCCTCGGCCACCGACAACGGCGGCGACGCGGAGCGAGGGGTCTCATGGACGGGCCGGGCAAGGCGGAGAAGACGGGCGGCGACACGGGCGGCCGCGCCGAACGGGCTTATGACGTCGTGCTGTTCGGGGCGACGGGCTTCGTGGGCGCGCTGACGGCGGAGTATCTGGCCGCCCACGCGCCGAAGGGGCTGCGCTGGGCGGTCGCGGGCCGGGACCGCGCCAAGCTGGAGCGGCTGCGGGAGCGCCTGACCGGCATCGATCCCGCGTGCGCGGTGCTGCCGCTGGTGCACGCGGACGTCGCCGACCCGGCGTCGCTGCGCGCCCTCGCCGCCTACGCGCGCGTGGTGGCGACGACGGTCGGCCCGTATCTGGAGTACGGCGAGGACCTGGTCGCGGCCTGCGCCGACGCGGGCACCGACTACGTGGATCTCACCGGCGAGCCCGAGTTCGTGGACCGCACCTACGTCCGGCACGACGCGCGGGCCCGGGAGACGGGCGCCCGCCTGGTGCACGCCTGCGGGTTCGACTCCGTGCCGCACGACCTCGGCGCCTGGTTCACCGTGCGGCAGTTGCCCGCCGGGGTGCCGCTGCGCGTCGACGGGTACGTGCGCTCGAACGCGGCGCTGTCGGGCGGCACGTTCGCCTCGGCGCTCGGTCAGTTCGGGCGGGCGCGGCAGATGCTCGCGGCGCGGCAGGAGCGGCGGCGCCACCAGCCGCGCCTGGTGGGCCGCGCGGCGTACGCGCCGACGGCGGGCCCCCGGTACGCGAAGGAGGTCGGCGCGTGGGCGCTGCCGCTGCCGACCATCGACCCGCAGATCGTGCAGCGTTCGGCGCGGGCCATCGAACGCTACGGGCCCGACTTCCGCTACCGCCACTACGCCGCCGTCCGCACGCTGCCGATGGCCGTGGGCGGGGTCGCCGCGGTGGGCGCCCTGTTCGCGGCGGCGCAGGTGCCGCCCGCGCGGCGCTGGCTCGGCGGGCGGCTGCGGCCGGGCGAGGGGCCGGACGAGGCGCGCCGGGCGGCGAGCTGGTTCTCGGTGCGGTTCGTCGGCGAGGGCGGCGGGCGCCGGGTGTTCACGGAGGTGGCGGGCGGCGACCCGGGGTACGGCGAGACGGCGAAGATGCTCGCGGAGTCCGCCCTGAGTCTGGCCCTCGACGACCTGCCGCCGGTCTCGGGCCAGGTCACGACGGCGGTGGCGATGGGCGACGCGCTGATCGACCGGCTGCGGGCTGCGGGCCTGACGTTCCGGGTGGCGGCGGTGCGCTGAGCGCGGCGCCGCACCGTGGACACGCGGCCCTCCCGCGGGGGTTCACCCTGAGGCGAGGGCCGCCGTCAGCGCGTCGCGGCACAGCCGGTCCGCCCTGCGGGTCGTCTCCGGGAGCCGGAACGCGGGGGTGAGGGCCAGGGCGTGGGCGCAGGCATTGTCCAGGCTCACGCGGTGCCCGACGGAGACGTAGACCGGCTTGACGCCCGTACGGGTGCGCAGCGCGCGGCCGACCTCCTCGGTGCCGTCCATGAGGGCGGCCGCGCTGCCCCGCTGTGCGCCGAGCGGGCCGTGCGTGAAGCCGAACGGGTTCTTCGCCACGCCCATCGTGGGCAGCCCGGTGACCACCCCCAGGTGGCTGGCGAGGCCGAAGCGGCGGGGGTGGGCGAGGCCGTAGCCGTCGCAGACGACGAGGCCGGGCGGCGCGGTGAGGCGGCCCAGCGCGTCGAGGACGGCGGGCAGTTCGCGGAAGGCGAGGAGTCCGGGCACGTACGGGAAGGCGACGGGCCCGACCGCGGTCGCCTCCTCGACGACGGCGAGGGTGCCCGCGTCCAGGACGACGGCCGCCGCGGCGACGACCCCGGCCTCGTCGTCGTAGGCGACGTCCAGTCCGGTGACCGCCCCGGTGCCGGGCGGGGGCCCGGGCTCGTCGCGTACGACACGGCCGCGCAGGGCGTCCTGCACGGCGCGCGCCGCCTCCTCGTCGGCGGGCCACTCGGCCCCCGCCCCCTTGATCGTCATGCTGCCAGGGTAGACCGCCCCCTCTTGGGTGCACCCTGCATCGACTTGACGGTCCGATTGCCACGCGTTCGCGGCGCGTTCAACTCGGGGTCCCTGTGTGGGACTTGTGCGCTCCCTAGGGTCCAGGTGGCCCAGGAGGGGAGAGCGGATGGACCTCGGCGACACAGCGCCGGCCGTGCGGGCGCGCGGCATCACCAAGACGTTCGGGGACGTCGTCGCGCTCGACGGGGTGGGCCTCGACGTGGCGCGCGGGCGCGTGCACGGCCTGGTCGGGCCGAACGGCGCGGGCAAGACGACCCTGCTCGGGCTGCTCCTCGGCCTCGCGGCCCCCGACGCGGGCACCCTGGAGATCCTGGGCGTGCCGCAGGGCCGTACCCTCGCCGCGCCGGCCGGTGTCGCCGGGTTCGTGGACGGCCCCGGCCTGTACCCGTCGCTGACGGCCCGCCGGAACCTGGCCGCGCTCGCCGCCCTGCACGGCACCCCCGGCGCCGCGCGCGCCGTCACGGACGTCCTGGCGCGGGTCGGCCTCACCGATGTCGCCGACGAGCGGGTACGGGGCTTCTCCCTCGGCATGCGGCAGCGGCTCGGGCTCGCGGCGGCGCTGCTCGCACGGCCGGCGCTGCTGGTCCTGGACGAACCGGCGAACGGGCTCGACCCGGCGGGCAAGCGGCAGGTGCACGAGGTGCTCGGCGCGCTCGCGGCGGCCGGCACGGCGGTCGTCGTCTCCAGTCACCGCATGGACGACGTCGAGGCGCTCTGCGCCGAGGTCACGCTGCTCGCCACCGGACGCGTCGCGTTCTCCGGCCCCCTGGCCGGCCTCACCGCGCCCGACCGGGGCCTGGCGTACCGCCTGCGCACCGGGGACCCGGAAGCCGCGCGCCGCGTTGCCGCCGGGACGGAAGGCGTGCGGGTGGTGGACGGGGCGGGCGCGGGCTCGGGCGCGGGGAGCGGTGATCCGGCGGTGCTGGTGGTCGCCGCGCGGGAGCCGGCCCTCGACGACCTCGTGACGCGGCTGGTGAAGGCGGGCGTGGCGCTGCGCGAACTGGCGCCGGTCGTCTCGCCGTTGGAGGCGGCGTTCCTGGAACTGACGCGTACCGCGCCGGGTCCGGGCGCCGGGGTCGAGGAGGGACAGGCGTGACGCTCACTCTCGTACCGGACGGGGTGGTGGCCGCTCCCCCGCGGCCCGTGCCGGTGCGGCGCGGCTACCGGTTCGAACTGGTCAAGCTCGTCTCGCAGTGGCGGGTGCGGCTGCTGGTGCTGGTGTGCTGGGTGGTGCCGGGCGTGTTCGTCGCGGCCGTCGCGCAGCAGAGCACCCTGCCGTCGGACACGCTGTTCGGGCGGTGGATGCACGCCACCGGGTGGGCGGGCCCGCTGGTGATGCTGGGGTTCGCCGGGAGCTGGGCGCTGCCGCTGGTCACGTCGGTGGTGGCCGGTGACGTGTTCGCCGCGGAGGACCGGCTCGGGACCTGGCGGCATCTGCTGGTGGCCGTGCGCTCGCCGCACCGGATCTTCGTGGCGAAGGCGCTGGCGAGCCTCACCGTGATCCTCGTCCTGGTCGCCGGGCTCGCCGCCTCCAGCACGCTCGGGGGCCTCATGACCGTGGGCAGCCATCCGCTGGTGGGCCTGGACGGACATGTGCTGCCCGCGTCGGACGCGGCCCGGCAGGTGCTCCTCGCCTGGGTGTGCGCGCTCGCCCCGACGCTCGCGCTGTCGGCGGTCGGACTGCTCGGGTCGGTCGCGCTCGGCCGCTCCCCGATGGGCCTGCTGCTGCCCGCGTTCGTCGCCCTCGCCACGCAGCTCGCGCAGCTGCTGCCGCTGCCGGTGTCGGTGCGGCTCGCGCTGCCCGGCTACGCGTTCCTGTCGTGGAACGGCCTGTTCACCAGCCCCCGGCAGACCGGCCCGCTGCTCATCGGCGTCGCCGTGTCGCTGGTGTGGGCGGTGGCGGCGACCGCGCTGGCCCACGCCCTGTTCGTACGGCGCGACTTCACCAACCCGGCCGCCGACGCCGCCGGGCGCCGCGCGCTGACCCGGGGGGCGCTGCCGCTGCTCGGGCTCGGCGCGGCGAGCGTCGCGCTGCTGGCCGCGACGCTGCCCGCGGGCGGCTCCGGCATCACCCAGGACAAGGTGCAGCGGTCGGTCGCCACGGCGTTCGCGCATCTGTACCGCGTCCAGACCGACGAGCTGCACCGGCCCGCCGTCACCGAGGCGCGGCTGCGCGCCACCGCGTCCTGCGACAAGGGCAGCGCGCGGGTGGCCGCCGAGGGCCCCGGCAACGACTGGCGGTGTGTCGTGTCCTGGCATCTGCCGGGCACCGAGGCCGTCGGGCAGGCCGTGTACCAGCTCGACGTCACCGCTGACGGGCGGTTCGTCGCCGACGGCGACGGGCCGAAGGAGGTCAACGGCTACTTCCTGGTCCGCACCCCGACCGGGGACGGGCCGAACCCGCTGTGGCAGTTCGACGCCAACGTCGAGCTGCCGAAGGCCACTTCGAAGGGATGACTCCGATGCAGGTAACACGCCGCAGGCGTGCGCGGCCCCCGCTCGTGGAGGCGGCGACGCGGCCCGCGGGGCGGCGCAGACGGCTGCTCCTCGCCGGTGCGACGGCCCTCGCGCTGACCGCCGCGGGCACCGCGTTCGCGGCGACGGACCAGTTCGGCCGCGATCAGGTCGGCCAGGTCACCCGCGACGGGCAGGTGATCTCCAGCGACCAGTACCTCGCCCCGTACGGCGACCGGCTCGTGCTGAACGACGGCAAGATCATGTCGTCGTCGGTCAGCCCGGACGGCACCCGGCTCGCCGCGTCGGTGACGGACGGCGGCATGGCCCTGGAGATCGTGGACCTGAAGAACTGGAAGGTGATCCAGCGCGTCGGCGCCAACGCGGCGGCCGATCTGCGGATCCCGAACAACTCCGTGGGCCAGGAAGGCCCGACGTACTCCCCCGACGGCAAGCAGGTGTGGCTCGGGCAGACGGACGGCTACACCCGGTTCACCGTCGCCGACGACGGCACGCTGTCCGCCCCGGTGACGGTCCCGATCCCGGCGGACGGGCCCCGGCACTCGCTCGTCGGCGAGCCGGTGTTCTCCCCTGACGGCTCGACCGTGTACGCGGCGGTCAACGGGCAGAACCGGGTCGTCGCCCTCGACGCGGCCACCGGCGCGATCCGCCGCAGCTGGGCCGTGGGCAATGCGCCCCGCGACATCGCCCTCGCGGACGGCAAGCTGTACGTCAGCAACGAGGGCGGCCGGCCCGCGAAACCCGGGGACACGACCCTCAACTCGTACAACACGCAGGTGCCCGCCGACCCGAAGACGGCGGCGACGACCACCGGCACGGTCAGCGTCATCGACCCGGACAAGGCGGACGACGCGGTGACCTCGCTCGCGGTCGGTCTGCACCCGACGGCGGTGTACGCGAAGAAGGGCGCGGTGTTCGTGACGAACACCGCCACGGACGAGGTGTCGGTGATCGACACCCGCAAGGACAAGGTCGTCCAGACGATCTCGACCAAGCCGTGGCCCGAGGCGTCCGTGGGCTACGAGCCCGACGCGGTCACCCTCACCGACGACGGCCGGCTCCTCGTCACGCTCGGCCGGGCGAACGCCGTGGCCGTCTACCGCTACAAGTCGCCGCAGGAGCCGGTGAGTTACGTGGGTCTGCTGCCCACCGACTACTTCCCCGCCGAGATCACGACGGCCGGCGACCAGGTCGTCGTCTCCAACACGCGCGGTATCGACGCCCGCAGGCCCACCACGAAGGCCGGGCACGCCACGCACGACACGACGGCGAGCGTGCAGCACTTCACGCTGCCGGCCGACCGGGTGATCCGCGCGCAGACCGCCAAGGTGTTCCGGCAGAACGGCTGGACGCACGGAGCCGTCAAGAAGGGCCACGGCAAGGCGAAGCCGGTGCCGGTCCCGGCGCGGCTCGGCGACCCGTCGACCATCAAGCACGTCTTCCTGATCGTCAAGGAGAACCGCACCTACGACCAGGTCTTCGGCGACGTGGCGAAGGGGAACGGCGACCCGGCGCTCGCGGAGTTCGGCGCGAACGTCACGCCCAACCAGCACGCCATGGCGGAGCAGTTCGGCCTGTACGACAACACGTACGACATCGGCACGAACTCCGCCGAGGGCCACAACTGGCTGATGCAGGCGGACGATCCGGAGTACACGGAGTCCTCCGCCGGTGAGTACGCCCGCAGTTACGACACCGAGGACGACGCGCTCGGCCACCAGCGCTCCGGGTTCCTGTGGACCGGCGCGCAGGACGCGGGCCGGTCGGTGCGCGACTTCGGGGAGTTCCACCAGTTCCTCACCAAGCCGTCCGGGGCGAGCTGGCAGAACCTGTACTGCGACGCGAAGAACATGCGGGCGAGCGGCGACGACACCGCGTACAAGCTCGTGTCCTCCTCGCCGATCCCCTCGCTCAACGACGTGTCGGTGCCCGGCTTCGCCAAGTTCGACACGAGCGTGCCCGACGTGTACCGCGCGGAGATCTGGAAGCGGGACTTCGAGAAGAACGGGCCCGCCGACCTCAACATGTTCTGGCTCTCCAGCGACCACACCGGCGGCCCGGCGAACGCGCCCGCGCAGGTCGCGGACAACGACCTCGCCACGGGCCGGATCGTGGACCAGATCTCGCACAGCGCGTACTGGAAGGACTCCGCGATCTTCGTCGTCGAGGACGACTCCCAGGCCGGACTCGACCACGTCGACGGGCATCGCGCCCCCGTGCAGATCATCAGCCCGTGGGCCCGGCACGGCGCCGTCGACAGCCGCTACTACACGCAGATCACCATGATCCGCACCATCGAGCAGATCCTCGGCGTCCGCCCGATGAACCAGAAGGACAGCGCGGCGACCCCGATGGCCGGGGCGTTCACGACGAAGCCCGACTACACGCCGTTCACCACGCTGCCCAACCGCACGCCGTTGACGGACGGGCTGAAGACGCCCCCCTCGTGCGGTGTGGACGTCCCCGCGAAGCAGGACCCGAAGGCGGCGGCCGTGCCGTCGACGAAGGTCCCGCAGCAGCGCAGGGCGCTCGCCGCGCAGTGGGACGCGTGGAAGGCGAAGCAGCGGCTGACCGGCCCGCACGCGGTGCCGGACTTCGCCAACCCGGCGCAGATGAACCACTTCACGTGGTACGAGACGCACGGCTGGACCAAGCCGTACCCGGGTGAGAAGAAGCTGTACGCGCCGAAGGATGTCCCGGGCGCGTTCATCCCCTCGGCGGAGAACGACGGCTAGCCGCCCCCGCTGACGCGAGGCGCGCCCGTCCCGGACTGCCGGGACGGGCGCGTCTGTCGTGCGGACGGACGGGCGCGCCTGTCGTGCGGGCGGGCGGGCGGGTCAATGGGCGCGTGCCACGCGGCCCTTCTCGCCGGCCGCCCAGCACGCGCCGTCGCGTGTGCAGTCGACCGTGTCGTACGAGCCCGGGTCCACGGTGGTCCAGGTGCGGCCGGCGTCGGTGGTGAGGTCGGTGCCGGTCGGGCCGACGGCCAGCGCCGAGGTGCGGCTGTGCGCGAGCCAGGCGACGCCGGAGCGGTAGGCGGGCGGCGGCTGCGCCGAGGGGCGCCAGGTGCGGCCCGCGTCGGTGGTGGTCGCGGCGGCGCTCGGGGACGGCTCGCCCGCGCGGTAGTCGCCGCCTACGGCGAGGCCGTGGGTGCGGTCGCGGAAGGCGAGGCCGAAGACACCCCGCGCCGGGTCGCCGGCCGGGATCGGGGAGGCCGTCGCGCGCCAGGTCAGGCCCCGGTCGCCGGAGTGCAGGACGCGGGCGGTCGCGCCGCCGCCGGTGGCGATCCAGGCGTCGTCGCGGCCTGCGGTGACCAGGCACTGGCCGGACGCGGCGAAGCCGGCCTCGCCGCTCAGCGCGGGCACCATGCCCTTGGCGGGCAGCACCGACCAGGAGCGGCCGCCGTCGTGCGTGGCCAGCAGCCGGAACTTCCCGTCGACCGGGTCGCTCAGGGCGAGGCCGTCGCGGTGGTCGAAGAAGCCGACGCAGTCGTAGAACGCGTTCGGGTCCGTGTTGCGGAAGGACTCCTGCCAGGTCCGGCCGCCGTCGTCCGTGCGGTAGATGCGGGACGCCTCGCCCTCCCCGATGGCGAGCACGACGGCGCGGCGCGCGTCGAACGCCTCGATGTCCCGGAACTCCAGCGCCTCGGCGGCGGCGCCGGGCGGCGCGACGGAACGCCAGTGCGCTCCGCCGTCCGTGGTCCGCAGCACCGTCCCCTTGCTTCCGGCCACCCAGGCGGTGGACCGGTCGACGGCGGCGAGGCCCCGGAACCGGGCGTCCGTGCCGGTGTCGGTGAGCCGCCAGCCGGGCGCGGAGTGCGCCGGGTGGGCGCTCGCGGGCGCCGGGGCCGCGCCGAGGGCCAGCGCGGCGAGCGCCACCGCCCCGCACGCGGCGCCCAGGCGGCGCCGGGCCGTGCCCCGCGCCCCCGCCGGTGTCACCCGTCCCGGTGAACCCTGCGTGACCGTTGACCTCAATGACCTCGTTCTTGCCCGCTGTCCCCTCATGGCGCGGGAAGCTAGCCCAGTCACGGAGCCGCGTCCAGAGCGCGGGGGTTGAAACCGGTGACAGAGGTCACTCGTATTCCGTCCGGTTTCTGGTGCACGGATGCGCCCGTTCCGTCGTCTATTCATTCGAGGCCGTACGACCGTCCCGCGGTCCCGTCCAGCAGCAGTCAAGGGAGCAGGCGATGTCCACCGTCATCGAGCAAGCCGTCGAGGCCCGTCTCGTCGCCGCCGCGCCGCGGATGGCCAGCATCCCCGCGACCCTGCGCTACGACGTGAGCGACCCGTTCGCGGTCCGCATGTCGTTCCCCGCCCCGGCCACGCTCGAAGGCGTCGACGTGTGCTGGACGTTCGCCCGCGAACTGCTGGCGACGGGCCTGACCGAGACGGTCGGCTCCGGCGACGTACGGGTGCGGCCCTACGGCTACGACCGCACGGTCCTGGAGTTCCACGCCCTGGAGGGCACCGCCCTCGTCCACGTCCGCTCGGGCGAACTGCGCCGCTTCCTCGCCGAGTCGACGGACCTGGTCCCCTTCGGCGAGGAGTCCGCGTACCTCGACGTGGACGGCGACCTCGCGGAACTGATGCGGGACGCGTACTGAGCCGAGGCGGAACCCCGGCGCGCCGCTGCTCGGGGTGGCGCTGGCGTGTGCGGTAAATACGTTGACGCCCTCTCGCGGGGCCCGTAACGTCGATGACGGTTCTGTTGTCGTCGATCGGAGTAGGACGTTGCTCGTCTGAGGTCCTGAGACACCGCGCATGTCACGCCGTGCACGCTCTTCCGCCGTGCCCTGAGCCGCGTACATGCCGCCGTGTGAGACCTCGGCTTCGTGAGCCGTCCTCCCCGCCGGTACAGGCCCTTCTCTTCTGGCCGTGACCTCAGCGGTGTCTCGAACGCGTCGCATCCGCCCGTATCGAGCCACCGCGAGGCCCTCATGTCATCTCACCCCCAGCACTCCGCCGCGTCCGCGGCCACGTCCGTCGCCGTCAGCGCGCTCACCTACTCCTGGCCGGACGGCACCGAGGTCTTCGACGGCCTCGACGCCGCGTTCGGCCCCGGCCGCACCGGTCTGATCGGGCTCAACGGGTCAGGAAAGTCCACCCTGTTGAAGCTGATCGCCGGGACCCTGCCGCCCGCCGAGGGGTCGGTTCGGGTCGCCGGCGAGGTGGGGCTGCTGCCGCAGAACGTCACGCTCGACACCGCCCTGCGGGTCGACGAGGTCCTCGGCATCGCCGCGACCCGCGCCGCGCTGCACGCCATCGAGGCGGGCGACGCACGCGAGGAGAACTTCACGGCCGTCGGCGACGACTGGGACGTCGAGGAGCGCGCCACCGCCACCCTCGCCGGTCTCGGCCTCGGCCACATCGGGCTCGACCGCACGATCGGCGAGGTGTCCGGCGGCGAGTCCGTGCTGCTGCGGCTCGCCTCACTGCTCCTCGCCCGTCCCGACGTGCTCCTCCTGGACGAGCCGACCAACAACCTGGACCTGCCCGCCCGGCACCGGCTGTACGCGGCCGTCGAGAGCTGGTCCGGGGTGATGATCGTCGTCAGCCACGACCGTGAACTCCTCGAACGCGTCGACCAGATCGCCGATCTGCGCGGCGGCGGCATCACCTGGTTCGGCGGCACGTACTCCGCGTACGAGGAAGCGCTCGCCGCCGAACAGGAGGCGGCCGAGCGGATGGTGCGTGTCGCGGAGTCGGATCTGAAGAAGCAGAAGCGCGAACTGGCCGAGGCGCAGGTCAAGTTGGCCAGACGTAAGCGGTACGGGCAGAAGATGTGGGACAGCAAGCGTGAGCCCAAGGTCGTCATGGGTGAGCGCAAACGGCAGGCGCAGGTGTCGGCGGGCAAGCACCGCATCATGCACGAGGGCAAGCTCGCCGAGGCGAAGGGACGGCTCGACGAGGCGGTGGAGGCGGTGCGTGACGACGACGAGATCCGCGTCGACCTCCCGTTCACGGCCGTCCCGCCGGGGCGGGGCGTGCTCACCGTGCAGGATCTCGAACTGGCCCACGGGGCACGCGTGCCGGGCCGGATCGAGGTGCGCGGGCCGGAGCGGATCGCGCTCGTCGGGCGCAACGGCGCGGGCAAGACGACACTGCTGCGCACGCTCGCGGGGCAGCTCGCGCCGGTGGCCGGGGAGGCGACGGTCCTGGTCCCGGCGCGGTATCTGCCGCAGCGGCTCGACGTCCTCGACGACGAGGCGAGCGTGGTGGAGAACGTGGCGCGGTTCGCGCCGCAGGCCACGAACAACGCGATCAGGGCGCGGCTGGCCCGCTTCCTGTTCCGTGGCGCCCGCGCGGACCAGCGGGCGGGCACGCTGTCCGGCGGCGAACGCTTCCGGGCGGCGCTCGCCGCACTGATGCTGGCCGAGCCGGCGCCGCAGCTGCTCATGCTGGACGAGCCGACGAACAACCTGGACATGGCGAGCGTGCGCGGGCTCACCTCGGCCCTGGAGTCGTACCAGGGGGCGCTGATCGTGGCGAGCCACGACATGCCGTTCCTGCGCGCGATCGGGATCACCCGGGTGCTGCGGATGGGCGAGGAGGAGTGAGGCGGAGTGAGGGGGCCGTGTCGGCCGCGTGAGGGGGGATTCCGTCGCGCCGGGCGGGCTGGGCATGATGAGCCCGCCCGGCGCGTACGCCCCCGGGCGCACCGCCCGCGAACCCCCGATCCGCGATCCCCGATCCCCCGAACCGTCGATGGAGTACACCCGTGCCCAGCAAGAAGGCCCTCGTCCGCCGCCCCGGACCGCATGTCGCGCAGGGGCTCCTCACCCATCTGGAGCGCACCCCGGTCGACCCGGACAAGGCGCTCGCGCAGTGGCAGGAGTACGTCGCCGCCCTGGAGGCGCACGGTTGGGAGACGTTCCAGGTCGAACCGGCGGACGCCTGCCCCGACGCCGTCTTCGTCGAGGACACCGTCGTCGTCTTCCGCAACGTCGCGCTGATCGCCCGGCCGGGCGCCGGGGCCCGGCGCCCGGAGATCCCCGGCGTCGAGGAGGCCGTGGGGCGCCTCGGCTGCTCGGTGAACTGGGTGTGGGAGCCGGGCACGCTGGACGGCGGTGACGTACTGAAGGTGGGCGACACCCTCTACGTGGGCCGGGGCGGGCGGACCAACGCGGCGGGCGTGCGGCAACTGCGCGCGGTGTTCGAGCCGCTGGGCGCCCGGGTCGTCACCGTGCCGGTGAGCCGGGTGCTGCACCTGAAGTCGGCGGTGACGGCGCTGCCCGACGGCACGGTCATCGGGTACGAGCCGCTGGTGGACTCGGTCTCGCTGTTCCCGAGGTTCCTGGCGGTGCCCGAGGAGGCAGGGGCGCATGTGGTGCTGCTCGGCGGGGACCGGCTGCTGATGGCGGCGAGCGCGCCGAAGTCCGCGGAGCTGTTCGCGGACCTCGGGTATGACCCGGTTGTGGTGGACATCTCCGAGTTCGAGAAGCTCGAAGGCTGTGTGACGTGCCTCTCAGTCCGGCTGCGGGAGCTGTACGCGTAGAGGCGGCCTTTATCGGGGCCTTAACCTACGGCAACGTAACCTACGACACCGTAGGTAATACCGCTCGCTGTACCTCCGTCCCCCAGGAGCCCCCGTGACCGTCATCTCCCCCCGCCTCGGCTCGTCGACCGACTGGACCGACGCCCGGCTGCTCTTCGCGCTGGAGGAAGTGGTCGAGAAGGAGCTCAACCGGCATCTGAAGGTCGCCAAGGACTGGATGCCGCACGAGTACGTGCCCTGGTCCGACGCCCGTAACTTCCCCGGCCTGTTCGACGACGGCGAGGCGTGGGACAAGGAGCAGTCCAAGGTCACCGAGATCGGGCGGATCGCCCTGGTGGTCAATCTGCTCACCGAGGACAACCTGCCCAGCTACCACCACGAGATCGCGTCGCTGTTCGGCCGCGAGGGCGCGTGGGGCACGTGGGTGCACCGCTGGACGGCCGAGGAGGGCCGGCACGGCATCGTGATGCGGGACTATCTGCTCGCCTCGCGCGCCGTCGACCCGGACAAGCTCGAAGCGTTCCGCATGTCGCACATGAGCGAGGGCTTCGAGTCGGACAACAGCCACTCGATGCTGCACTCCATCGCGTACGTGGCCTTCCAGGAGCTGGCGACCCGCATCTCGCACCGCAACACCGGCCACCAGTCCGGCGACCCGGTCTGCGACCGGATGCTGGCGCGGATCGCCACCGACGAGAACCTGCACATGGTCTTCTACCGCAACCTGCTGAAGTCCGCGTTCGAGCTGGCGCCGGATCTGACCATGCGGGCGGTGCGGGACGTCGTCGTCGACTTCCGCATGCCCGGGCACGGGATCCCCGGGTTCGAGCGGGCCGCCGCGCAGATGGCGATCGGCGAGGTCTACAACCTGCGCATCCACCATGACGACGTGCTTCAGCCGGTGCTGCGGTTCCTGAAGGTCCTGGAGATCGACGGGCTCGGGCCCGAGGGGCTCAAGGCGCAGGAGGAACTGGGGCTGTTCATGAACGGGCTGGACGCGGAAGCGGCCAAGTTCGACGAGAAGCTTGCGGCTCGTAAGGCGCGGATGGCGTCCCGAACGAAGTAGCCTCCGGCTGGGTTGGGGGTTTCGCGGCGTTCCCCGGGCGGGCCCTCTCGGGCAGTCCCCCGCGCCCCTGCCCGGGCACGCCGGTGCGTGGCCATCCTCCGGCCGGTGGGGCTTCTCGCGCAGTTCCCCGCGCCCCTGACGGGGCGCACCCGTGCGTGGTCAGGCTCCGGCCGGTGGCCGGTTGCTCGCGCAGTTCCCCGCGCCCCTCACGGGGCGCACCCGTGCGTGACCATCCACCGGCCGGTGGCCGGTTGCTCGCGCCGTTCCCCGCGCCCCTGACGGGGCGCACCCGTGCCTGGTCAGCCTCCGGCCGGTGGGGCTTCTCGCGCAGTTCCTCGCGCCCCTGACGGGGCGCACCCGTACGTGGCCATCCTCTGGCCGGTGGCCGGTTGCTCGCGCCGTTCCCCGCGCCCCTGACGGGGCGCACCCGGGCGTGGTCAGGCTCCGGGCGGTGGCCGGTTGTTCGCGGGGGCTGCCGGGGCGGCCCCTATGGAGATAGCGCACGTAGTGCGCATCCCCAGCGCACCCGCCCGGACCCGGCGACCCGGACCCCGGCGGAGCCACCCGTTACCCGCGACGGAGTTCGAGCCGTTCTTTTTCGGAGAGGCCGCCCCAGACGCCGAAGCGTTCGTCATGGGTGAGGGCGTACTCCAGACACGCCGGACGGATCTCGCACATCCGGCAGATGCGCTTGGCCTCGCGGACGGAGCTGCCCGGTTCCGGGAAGAAGAAGTCCCCGCCGGTCTGGGCGCACAGGGCCTGCTCCTGCCAGGTGGGGCCGGCAGGCGTGAGGATCGTGTTCGCTTGCATGACCCCCACGGTGCCGGGTGACGCAAAACGTTCGATCAACGCCGGATCAATCCCGGGCCCGCACCCCCGTCACTCACTGCTGCTCAGGATCTCCCTTGAGGACGGCGAACCCCGCCCCGGAGGGATCCGCCAGCTTGGCGATGCGCCCGACACCCGCCACGTCGAACGGCTCGGCCCGCACCGACCCGCCCAGCTCCCGGGCGCGCGCGGCGGCCGCGTCCACGTCCGGCACGAGGATGTACGGCGTCCAGTGCGCCCCGGACGCGGACTCCACCGAGTCGGCACCGAGCGGCACGAGCCCGCCGAACATGCCGTTCTCGTCGGCGCCCGCCGGATGCACCGTCGTATAGCGCTCGCCGGGGAACTCCACCTCGAAGGCGCCCCAGCCGAACACCGCGCCGTAGAACCGCTTGGCGGCATCCACATCGGGTGCGTACAGCTCCACCCAGTCCAGGCCACTGTCGGCCCCGACGTGCCCGAGCCCCCGGTTGGTCCCCGGCTGCCAGATGCCGAAGCCGGCGCCGCCCGGGTCGGCGAAGATCGCCATGCGGCCCAGGTCGGCGACGTCCATCGGCTGGAACACGACGGTCCCGCCGGCCTGCTCGACCGCCTTGGCCGTGGCGTCGGCGTCCTCGCTGCGGAAGTACACCGTCCAGGCGGGAGCGCCCTGCTCCGGGGTGACGGTCATGCCGCCCGCCGCCGACTTCCCCTCGTACTGGAACGTGCCGTACCCGCCGAACTCCGGCCCCGCCGACACGAACCGCCAGCCGAACAGGCCCTCGTAGAACGACGCGGCGCCGTCCAGGTCCGGGGTGCCGAGGTCGAACCAGGTCGGCGCGCCGTTCACATACTCCGTGGTGATCATGGTGTTGCCCTCCTCGTCGAGGGTGTCGCCCCCTTGGAGTACCGAGTCTTCCACCGCCCACTGACAATCGCCGCTCCGGAGCGCCGCCCCGGCCCCCTCAATGGTGCGGCTCCTCGTACCCCGGTATCGAGCCGTCGGCCTTCCTGACGAGGAACAGGCCGGCCATGCCCATGTCGGAGTGGCTCTGGACATGGCAGTGGTACATCCAGGCGCCCGCACCGACCCCCTCCCCCGCGACGATCTGGAAGCCGAAGGAGTCGGCGGGCCCGCAGATCTTGTTGTCGAGGACCTGGGAGGGGTCGTCGGGGCCGGTCAGCATGCCGGTGCGGTTGTCGGCCCAGCGATGTCCGTGCATATGGAACGTGTGGTAGTACTCACCGTGCGTGATCATGACGATCTCCACCCGGTCCCCGACGGTCGCCTCGAAGGTGGGCGCCTCGTGCGCGGCCTTGTTGTTGATCGTCATGTCGTTGAAGACGATGGTGAACGTCTTGCCGGGGTCGGGCAGCAGATCGCCCTTGCGGCGCACGATCACCGGCCCGTACAGGCCCTTGCGGATGCCTCCCGTGCCGTGGTCCGTGCCGACGACATGGTCGTGGTAGTGCCAGTAGCCGGCCGTGCCGGGGCGCCAGGTGCCGTCCTTGCGGCGGCCGGGGGCGTGCGTGCGCCAGGTGTAGGTGCGGGTGCCGCCGGGCTCGACATGGCTGCGGTTCATGCGCGTACCGTCGCTGGAGACCTCGTAGTCCATGCCGTGCACGTGCAGGCTGGCGTCCGTGTCGGTGAGGTTCTCGAACTCGATGTGCAGGGTGTCGCCCTCGTTCAGCTCGATGAGCGGGCCCGGGATGCTGGCCTTGCCCTTCTCGAAGCCGTAGCCGAGCTGTCCGTCCGGCAGCTTCTCGGCGTACATCTTGATGCGTCTGACGTCGCCACCGGCGGGCGCGGTGCGCGGCGGGGTGTCGGCGCCTGCCGCCGGGGGCGCGGACGCTCCGATCGACAACGATGTCACCCCCGCCGTCGCCGCCACCGCGCCCCCGATGAGCATCCGGCGGCTCAGCGCCCGGCGGTCCCGCTCGCTCGCCCTCTCGTCCTGCGTCACGGCCGACTCCTCGCCCTCGTAAGGATGTTCGCGTCACACCTGAGCCGACCGAGCCGACGGGACCGGCCGACTGACGAGCACCGTAGCCAGAGGATCTTCGTTTATCCACAGTCAGGACAAAGTTCGTGCCATTGCGGTCATAGCTCTTGGCGAACCGGCGAAAGAGGTCTAGCTTCATCGGCGCTGTAGCTGCGTCCGACGAGGAATGGGTGGACACATGCGGCGCTCACCGCATCAAGGACCGTTGCCCGTACGAGAGTTCAGCGCGAGCAGACACAGACGGCGAAGGGCGTGGACGATCGGCCTCGCCGCAGGGGCGCTCGGAGCGGGCCTGCTGACCGGCCCCGCCGCCAGCGCCCGCCCGGCACCCGAACCGCCCCTGACAACGATGTCCCTGCCCTCTCCCCCGGGCGGCTCCACCGTGCGCGTCCTGGTGTTCTACGGCTCGGCCGCCGCCCAGGAGCCGCCCGAGGTGAACGCGGGCATCGAGGCGATCGAGAACATCGGCCTGACCGGCCCCACCGGCCGCCGCTTCAAGGTGGAGGCGACGGACGACGCGTCGGTGTTCACCGACGCGACGAGGCTCGGCCGGTTCAACTCCGTGGTGTTCCTGACCGGCGGCGGCGACGTCCTCGACCCGGACCAGGAAGCGGGCCTGGAGGCGTACATGGAGGCCGGCGGCGGGTTCGTCGGCGTGCACGACGCGGCGCGCGCCGAGCCGTACTCGGACTGGTTCACGGGGCTGATCGGCGCCCGGCCCGCGCCCGGCGCCCCGCCCGCCGTGCAGCGGGCGACCGTCGAGGTCGGCGACCGCCAGCACCCGGCGACCAAGGACCTGCCGGTGCAGTGGAAGCGGGCGGACCAGTGGCTGAACTGGGCGAAGAACCCGACCGGCGACGTGCACACCGTGGCCCGGGTGCGCGAGTCGACGTACAAGCCGGGCACCGGGGCGAGCGGCGCCGACCACCCGGTGAGCTGGTGCCGTGACTACGACGGCGGGCGCTCCTTCTACACCGCGATGGGCGGCACGGTCTCCTCGTACGACGAGGCGGACTTCCGCGACCATCTGCGTGGCGCGCTGCTGTGGACGAACCGGCTGGTGCGGGCCGACTGCAAGGCCGCGATCACCGGCAACTACAAGGCGGAGCGGCTGACGCAGCCCAACCAGCCCGGGCAGAACGACCAGATCGGCGAACCGCACGGCCTGGTGACGGCGCCGGACGGCCGGGTGCTGTACATCGGGCGCGGCGGCGCGGACTCCTCGCGGCCGGTCGTCACGGACTGGAACGACCCCGATGTCGGCAAGGGCAAGGGCCAGATCCACGTCTGGGACCCGAGGACGAAGAAGGTCACGCTCGCCGGTGAGCTGAGCGTCTTCGGCAACAAGGGCGGCGGGGACGAGCTGGTCAAGGTCGAAGAGGGGCTGCTCGGCATCGAGCTGGACCCCGGCTTCGAGCGCAACGGCTGGGTGTATCTGCACTACACACCGCACGACCGGCTCGACCGCGACAAACAGCTGGCCGAGCGGCGCGTCTCGCGCTTCACGCTGGACCTCGCCTCGGACAAGCTGGACCTCACGAGCGAGAAGGTGCTGCTCAAGTGGCCGGTGCAGGTGCACAGTTGCTGCCACGCGGGCGGCGGGATGGCCTGGGACTCCAAGGGCAATCTGTACATCGCCACCGGTGACAACAACTCCTCGCAGTTCAGCGACGGTTACTCGGGCAACAACCCGCAGCCGAACTACAAGGGGGTCTCGTTCGCGGACGCGCGCCGCACGGCCGGCAACACCAACAACCTCAACGGCAAGATCCTGCGCGTCCACCCCGAGCCGGACGGTACGTACACGCTGCCGCAGGGGAACCTGTTCACCGGCAAGGAGACCGCCGAGGGCGGCGGGAAGACACGCGGCGAGATCTACGTCATGGGCGTGCGCAACCCGGCGCGGATCTCGGTCGACAAGAAGACCGACACGCTGTACGCGGGCTGGGTGGGGCCGGACGCCGGTGAGCCGTCGACCACGTGGGGCCCGGCGAAGTACGACACGTTCGCGGTGATCACGAAGGCGTCGAACCGGGGCTGGCCGTACTGCATGGGCAACAAGCAGCCCTACCGCGACCGGAACCTGCCGGATCCGAGCAAGCCCCTCGGCTGGTACGACTGCGACCACCCGAAGAACGAGTCGCCGAACAACGACGGGCTGGTCAATCTGCCGCCGGCCACCGGGAACAACATCTGGTACTCGCCGCAGGGCGGGGCGCCCGACTACCCGCGTGACGCGAACGGCGTGCCGTCGTACAAGAAGGACGAGGCGACGTACCGGCTGCCGTGGCTCAAGGGCGGCGGTCAGGCCGCGATGAACGGTCCGGTGTACCGCTACGACGCGTCGGCGCCGGGCAGCGGGAAGTGGCCGAGCTACTGGGACGGCAAGTGGTTCGTCGGCGACTTCTACGACGGCGGCCAGCCGCGCGACGCGGTCCTCACCGACCCGGCGACGCACGGCGAGGGTTCGCTGCCGGTGCACGCGGAGTCGCTGAAGAAGATCGTCCCCGTCGGCAACGACGGCATCAAGAACCTCATGGACTGGAAGTTCGGTCCGGACGGCGCGCTGTACGTCCTCGACTACGGGCGTGGCTTCTTCACCTCCGACGCCAAGTCGGCGCTGTGGAAGGTCACGTACACCGGCGGCGAGGCGACCCCGGCGGCCGACGAGCTGGCCAGGAAGGGCTGACCATGCGCAGACACCGACTCCTCACCGCGCTGCTCGGCGCGCTGCTGATGTGCCTCGGGCTCGGGGTGACGCCTGCGGCGCAGGCGGCCCCGGCGCCGGGCGCGGCGGCCGAACAGGTGCTGACCTGGACGGCGGGCGACGACATCACGAAGTACGCGTCGGCGCCGGCGACAGCGGTCGCGGGCAAGGCGACGATCGTCTTCGAGAACAGCGCGGCGACCGGCAACACGACGGGCATGCCGCACACGCTGACGTTCGTGGTCTCCGACCCCGACTACAACAACGACGTGCCGGTCAACATCATGGCCAACCCGTTCGACGCGCAGAACGGCCGGCACACGGCGGAGGTCACCCTCTCCCCCGGCCGCTACCGCTACCACTGCACGATCCCGGGCCATGAGGCGATGACGGGCGTACTGGTGGTGACGGACGGCGCGGGCGAGGACACGACGGCGCCGGAGGCGTCCGCGAAGGCGGAGGGGCAGACGAACGCGGACGGCGCGTTCGTCGGCTCGGCCTCGGTCACCCTGAGCGCGAGCGACGCGGGTTCGGGCGTGGACCGGATCGAGTACGCGCTGGACGAGGGCCCGTACACGCCGTACACGACGCCCGTGGTCGTCGATCAGGTGGGCGAGCACACGCTGCGCTACAAGGCGACGGACAAGGCGGGCAACACCTCGCAGGAGAAGTCGCTGCGGTTCACGGTGGTCGCGCCGCCGACGGACGACACGACTCCGCCGCAGACGTCGGCGACGGTCAGCGGCGAGAAGGACGCCGACGGCGCGTACGTGGGCATGGCGACGGTCACGGTCAGCGCCTCCGACACCGGCTCCGGAGTCAACGCGGTGGAGTACGCGCTCGATTCCGGGGCCTGGCAGCCGTACACGGCGCCGGTGATGGTGCACGACCCGGGCGCGCACCGCGTGCGGTACCGGGCGAGCGACAAGGCGGGCAACGCGGCGCCGGAGAAGTCCGTGGAGTTCACGGTGGTGGCGACGCCGCCGAAGGACACGACCCCGCCGGCGGTGTCGCTGTCGGTGGGCGGCGACAAGAACTCCGACGGCGCGTACATCAACAGCGCGAGGCTGACGCTGAGCGCCTCGGACGACGGGTCGGGTGTCGACAAGGTCGAGTACTCGCTCGACGGCGGCCCCTATCTCGCGTACACCGCCCCCGTGGTGGTGGACCGGGTGGGCGCGCACTACGTGACGTACCGGGCGAGCGACAAGGCGGGGAACACCGCGCAGCCGCAGACGTTCGCGTTCGCGGTGGCGTCCGGCGGTGGGGTGCCCGCGCCCAACTGCCCCGAGTACGACGAGCGGTTGACGGTGTTCGTCGGCTCGGTGGACACGGGCATCCCGAACCGGGTGACCGACAACCGGTGCCGGATCAACGAGTTGATCGAGGACGAGAAGGAGTGGACCTCGCAGGCCCTGTTCCTCAAGCACGTCAAGGCGGTCACCGACCGGCTGCTGCGGGCCGGGGCGATCGACCAGCGCGAGTACAAGGCGATCAACAAGGCCGCGAAGGACTGCGGCATCGGCAAGCCCGGCCAGACCACGGGCTACCGACCGATCATGGACGGGACGCAGGCGTCGTTCGGGAAGTGGGAGCAGGTCGGCGGCGGCCGGTTCACGCTGAACGGCGACGGCACGATCACCAGCGACCCGAAGGTGTCCGGGATGGGCATGCTGTGGCTGCCCACGCGCAAGTACGGGAACTTCTCGCTGAAGCTCCAGTGGCGCGACGACGCGCCGGGCACCGGCAACGCCAACGGCGGGGTCTTCGTCCGCTTCCCGTGGGTGCACGACAACCCGGAGGAGTCGCGTCCTGAGTGGGTCGCCATCAAGTACGGGCACGAGGTGCAGGTGCTGGACCGGCCGGACGGCGACATGTACAAGACCGGTTCGATCTACGGCTTCGACCGGGTCGGGCTCGCGGGCGCGGGCGTCACCCAGAAGGGCACGTGGAACGACTACGAGGTGAAGGTGGTGGACCAGCACTACGCGATCTACCGCAACGGCGTGCTGATCAACGAATTCGACAACACCGGCGGGCAGTTGTTCGAGCCGCCGCGCTCGGACGACCCGGGCACGGACGGCCGGCGCTACGCCTCCGGCTACATCGGGCTCCAGGTCCACAGCACCACGGACGTCATCTCGTACCGCGACGTCCAGATCAAGGAACTGTGAGTCCCTTTCCGGGCAGGTGAGTTAGAGCCGGGTCAGTCCTCGTGTCTGGCCCGGCTCGGCTGTACGCGCTTGGGCTCGCCCGGCATCTTCGGGTACTCGGGCGGATAGGGCAGGTCGCCCATGCCGTGGTCGCGTTCGTCGCGGGCGGCGAGGTCGAGCAGGGCCTCCAGGCCGTAGCGCTTGTCGTCCATGGCGGCGTGCACGTCGCCACGTTCGGCGTAGCGCTTCGGCATGGTGACGATGTCGAAGTCGCGGGGCACCGCGTCCCCCAGCTCGTCCCAGGTCAGGGGCGCGGAGACGGGGGCGTGGGGGCGGGCGCGCACGGAGTAGGCGGAGGCGATGGTGCGGTCCCGGGCGGTCTGGTTGTAGTCGACGAAGATCTTCTCGCCCCGCTCCTCCTTCCACCAGGCGGTGGTGACCCGGTCGGGCATACGGCGCTCCAGCTCGCGCCCGACGGCGATGGCCGCGCGCCGCACCTGGACGAACGTCCAGCGCGGCTCGATGGGCACGAAGACGTGCAGACCGCGCCCGCCGGAGGTCTTGGGCCAGCCGACGAGCCCGCCGAAGTCGTCGAGCACGGAGCGCAGTTCGCGGGCGGCGCGGACGGCGTCGGCGAAGTCGGTGCCGGGCTGCGGGTCGAGGTCGATGCGCAGTTCGTCGGGGTGCTCGGTGTCGCCGCGCCGCACGGGCCAGGGGTGGAAGGTGAGGGTGCCGTACTGCACGGCCCACACGACGGCGGCGATCTCGGTCGGGCACATCTCGTCGGCGGTGCGTCCCGAGGGGAAGCCGATGGTCGCGGTGGGAATCCAGTCGGGCATGTTCTTGGGCGCGCGCTTCTGGTAGAAGGACTCGCCGCTCAGCCCGTCCGGGTAGCGCTGGAGGGTGGTCGGGCGGTCGCGCAGGGCCCGTACGACACCGTCGCCGACGGCCAGGAAGTACCGCGCGATGTCGAGCTTGGTGTACCCGGACGGGCCGCCCTCGGGGAAGAACACCTTGTCGGGGCTGGACAGCCGTACCGTCCGCCCGCCCGCCTCCAGCTCGACCGCCTCGCCCTTGCTCGCCATGCGCCCACGCTAGGCCGAAAGGACGTGACGCGCATACTGGACGACTTCGGGACACAGGGGACAGAATCGGGGCATGGACCTTCCCGTGATGCCGCCGGTGCGCCCGATGCTCGCCAAGTCCGCCGCCCGTATCCCGGCCGGGATGCACTACGAGGCGAAGTGGGACGGTTTCCGGGCGATCGTCTTCCGCGACGGCGCCGAGGTCGAGCTGACGAGCCGCAGCACCAAGCCGCTGACCCGGTACTTCCCCGAGCTGGCGGCCGCGCTCGCCGAGCGGCTGCCGCGGCGCTGCGTCGTGGACGGCGAGATCGTCATCGCGCGCGACGGGCGTCTCGACTTCGACGCGCTGACCGAGCGCATCCACCCGGCGGACTCCCGGGTCCGCACGCTTGCGGAGCGCACCCCGGCGTCCTTCGTGGCGTTCGACGTCCTCGCGCTCGGCGACGAGTCCCTGGTGGACGCGCCCCTGACCGAGCGCAGGCGGCGCCTGGAGGAAGCCCTCGCCGGGGCGTCGGCGCCGCTGCATCTGGCCCCGGCGACGACGGACGCGGCACTCGCGGAGCGCTGGTTCGAGCAGTACGAGGGCGCGGGGCTCGACGGGATCGTCGCCAAGCCGCTCGACCTGCGCTACCGCCAGGACGAACGCCTGATGATCAAGGTGAAGCACGAGCGGACGGCGGACTGCGTGGTCGCCGGATACCGCTTCCACAAGAGCGGCCCGGTTCTCGGCTCGCTGCTGCTCGGCCTGTACGACGACGCCGGCACCCTCCAGCACGTGGGGGTGTGCGCCGCGTTCACGATGAAGCGGCGCGCCGAGCTGATCGACGAGCTGGAGCCGCTGCGCATGGAGGACGCGGCGGGCCATCCGTGGGCGGCGTGGACGGACGAGTCGGCGCACGAGGCGAGCCGGATGCCGGGCGCGACGAGCCGCTGGACCGGCAAGAAGGACCTGTCGTGGGTGGCGCTGCGTCCGGAGCGGGTGGTGGAGGTGGCGTACGACCACATGGAGAACGGGGCGCGGTTCCGGCACACGGCCCGCTTCCGCCGCTGGCGCCCGGACCGCGCCCCGGAGAGCTGCACGTACGCGCAGTTGGAGGAGCCGGTCTCCTTCGACCTGGCGGATGTGCTGCGCTGAGCGGCCGGACGGGGCACGGAGGGTGCGTTCGGGCGCGGGGCGGGTAGGGATCGGTCCGTGAACGGGATGCGCAGACGGGCCGTGCTGGCGGGCGTTCTCGGGGCGGCCCTCGCGGCCTGCGCCCCGGGCGGGACGGGCGGCGGCACGCCCTCGCCGGGGGGCTCGGTACTCGCCGTGAAGATCGACAACGTGGCCGAGGCCCGCCCCCAGACGGGTCTGGACAGCGCGGACATCGTGTACGCCGAACAGGTGGAGGGCGGCCTGAGCCGGCTCATGGCCGTCTTCGGCAGCAAGCTGCCGCAGGCGGTGGGGCCGGTGCGCAGCGCGCGGGAGACGGATCTCGAACTTTTGCGGCAGTTCGACACGCCGACGCTCGCCTACTCGGGCGCCCAGAGCGCGCTCCAGCCGCAGATCGACGCGGCGCCGCTGCGGGCCGTGCCGCCGGGGAAGGCGCCGGCGGACGCCTATTTCCGGGGTACGGACCGGGCGGCCCCGCACAATCTGTTCCTGCGGCCGGGCAAGCTCGGTGACGTGAAGGCGGGCGCGGGGGCGGGTGAGGCCGCCGGGTACCGGTTCGCGGCGGCGGTGCCGGCGGGTGGGCAGCGGGTGGCGGAGAAGACGGTGCGCTTCCCCGCGGCCCGGTTCACGTTCGACTGGTCGGCGGGCGAGAAGCGCTGGCTGGTGTCGATGGACGGCGTCCCGGCGCGCACGTCGGGCGGGGCGCGGCTGTCGGCGGCGACCGTGGTCGTGCAGGAGGTGACGGTGGAGTCGTCGCGCTTCCACGACAAGCTGGGCAACGTTTCGCCGCTGTCGCGTACGGTCGGGGAGGGGCGGGCGACGGTTCTGCGTGACGGTCGCTCCTTTGACGCCCGCTGGCGGCGCGGGAGTTCGTCGGACGGTACGTCGTTCACGGCGGCCGGTGACAGCAGCGCACTGGCATTCGCCCCGGGCCCGGTATGGGTACTCTTCGCCCCCAAGTAGCCCGCAGGCCGGGGTCAGCGGCTGAGCCGGCCCCGCCAGGGGCGCGGGGAACTGCGCGACCAGTCACAACGCACCCGGCACTCTGGGGCCCTGCCCCAGGCCCCGCTCCTCAATCGCCGGAGGGGCTTGAATTACCGGCACTGAGATCAGCCCCGTAAGGGGCGCGGGGAACTGCGCGACCAGCCACAACGCACCCGGCACTCTGGGGCCCTGCCCCAGGCCCCGCTCCTCAATCGCCGGAGGGGCTTGAATTACCGGCGCTGAGATCAGCCCCGTCAGGGGCGCGGGGAACTGCGCGACCAGCCACAACGCACCCGGCACTCTGGGGCCCTGCCCCAGGCCCCGCTCCTCAATCGCCGGAGGGGCTGGGAGTCGGCGCTGAGCCCAGCCGCCGGGCCGGGCCGGGGCCGGACCTAGGGAGTTGGCGCTGAGCCCAGTCGCCGGCGCGGGACTGGGGAGCTGACGCTGAGCCCAGCGGACCCGCCGCCACGTCAGTGGAAGCCGCGGCCCGTGTCCAAGATCTCCCGGGCCCGCGCGGCAACCCCCTCCGCCCCGCAAGCCTTCGCCAAGGTCAACCCCCGATTCAACTCCGCCACGGAGCGCGCGGCGACCCCGTACTCCACCCGAGCCAGCGCATGCTCATACGCACAGGGCGACGCCTCCAGATACGTGACGGCCTGCGCGTACAGGGTGAGCTGCCGCTGCCCGCTCTCCAGCGCGGCAGCGCACCGCAACGCCTCCCCGATGGCCGTGTCGGTGCCGAACCGCTCGGCCTGCACCCGCGCCTCGGCGGCGAGTTCACCGGCCCGCACCGGATCGGTGGCGGCCAGCGCGCGGGCGAGGTCACAGGCCCAGGGCGCCATGATCGTGTTGTGCCCGCCCCGCGCCCCGGCGGCCTTCGCGGCGATCTCCAGTTCGCTGATCCCGCCCTCGACGTCCCCCGTGGCGAGCAGCAGCCGCCCCCGCACGGAGTGGGCATCGGGCAGCACGATCGTGGACGGATAGGGCGGCCCGAACCCGTACCGCTCGGCGATCTCCATGGCCTCGCCCGGCTTGCCCCGCGCGAGGAGCGTGTCGATGAGCATGCAGGCCGCGTCCCAGTGCATCGGCAGCCCGCGCCCGACCCGGTCGGCGAGCCGCAACGACTCCCGCAGGAACGCTTCCGCGTCGGTGAGCCGCCCGCGCCTGCGCTGCACGTACCCCACGAACGCGTGGGCCAGCGCGAGGTGGCCGCCGCTCCACCCGGCGGTCTCGTACTGTCGCACCGCCTCGTTGAACAGGGCTTCGGCGCGATCCAGCCGGTCGGAGAAGAGGTAGGCGCTGCCGAGCATGGCGAGGACCTCGAAGCCCCACTCGGTGTCGGTCCAGCCGAGGCCGGGGGCGAGCCGCCCGTTGACCAGGGCGCGGTCACAGCGCTCGACGACCTCCTCCGCGTTCTCCCCGCGGGTCATGGCGTCGAAGGCGCGCAGGATCAGCAGGACGCGCTCGGGGTTGTCGCGCCCGGCGAGCCGCTCGGCGATCGTGGCGAGGTTGCGGGAGCGGCCCGGGGAGTCCTCCTCGCCGGCGTGGATGCCCTCCCACATGAAGTGCATGGCCTGGAGCCGGAGCCGGGCGGGGCCCGGGTCGAGCCGTTCGGCCTCGGTGTCGATGAGGCGCAGCGCCTCTTCCAACTGGTCGTTGTGGACGAGCGCCTGGGAGAGCCGGCACACGGCGTCCACGCGCCGGTCGCCGTCGAGCCCGGGCGTCGTGTCGAGCGCGGCGTCGAGGTGCTTGATGGTGGTCGCGGGCGAGGTCAGCAGCGTCGCGCAGCCCAGCTCGTACAGGATCTCGGGCCGGATCTCGGGCAGCGGCGGCTCGTCGAGGGCCCGTTCCAGGCAGCGGCGGGCGGCGTCGGGGGCGCCGACGGCGAGGTGTTCGCGGGCGGCGGCGCGCATCTGCTCGACGAGTTCGGGGTCGTCGTCGGGGTGGACCTGCAGCAGGTGCCGGGAGGCGGCGGCCGCGCCGTGCCCGGAGGCGGTGACCGCCCAGGCGGCCTGGCCGTGCATGGCGGTGCGGGTGGCGGGCGGCATCGCTTCGTAGATGGCGGAGGCGATCAGCGGGTGGACGAACTCCAGGGTGCCGGGGGCGCCGTAGACCTCGTCGGTGAGGATGCGGGCGGCGAGCAGCCGCTCGGCGCAGCGGCCGGCCTGCTCGGGGTTCATGCCGGCGAGGAGCGCGGCGAGCCCGGGTTCGATGCGGGTGCCGAGGATGGCGGCGGCCCACGCGAAGCGGACCGCGTCGGAGCCGAGCCCTTCGAGGCGGGAGACGAGTCCGACGCCCCGCGCCTCCTTGTTGAGCGGGCGCAGTTCGGCGGCGGACTCCTCGACGGGGTCGAGTCCGCTGTCGCGCACCTTGGCCAGCAACTCGACGGTGTCGTACGGGTTCCCCGCGGTGACCGCCCACACCTCGCGGCAGAACGCGTCGTCGGCGTGGTTGCCGAGCGTGTCGCGGGTGAGGCCGGCGGTGGCGACGGGGGTGAGGGTACGCAGGGTCGTGGTGCCGGGGCGGGCGGCGGCGGCGACGGCTTCGAGGCACAGGGCCGCGCCCTCGTCCTCGGCCTCGCGCTGGGCGACGACGACGAGGACGGGCAGGTCGTCGAGGCGCTCGGCGAACGCGGCGAGCCACTCCAGGGTCTCGCGGTCGGCCCAGTGCACGTCGTCGATGAGCAGGACGAGCGGCCAGTGCAGGCGGGCGAGGCGGGAGACGGCGGCGACGAGTCCGTCGCGTACGCCCTGCGGGTCGGCCTGGCGGCCGGTGGGTTCGGCGATGCCGAGGGCGGGGCCCGCGATGTCGTACCAGTCGCCGAAGTACTCGCGGGCCTCTTCCTGGGTGAGCGCGAGCAGCGCGGGCTGGAGCAGTCCGCGTACGACGTTGAAGGGGACGGAGCGGACGGTCTCGCCGCCGCGCGCCGACCAGACCGTGGCGCGGCCCGCCGCCATCTCGCGCACGCGGGAGAGCAGGGCGGTCTTGCCGAGTCCCGCGTCGCCCTTGTAGACGACGAGGCTGCCGCCTCGGGCGGCGTCGGCGCACAGGTCGTCCAGGGCCCGTGCCGCCGCGTCGAGTTCGGACTCCCGCTCCCACAACGGCGGGCCCGAGGAGGCGGCGTCGGCCTGCCGTCCCTGAGTCATCCCGCACCCTCCCGGTGTCGCGCACATCGCTCGTTCGACGTACTTATGGCGTGCTGGTCATGAGACTAATGCGCGAACTCGGCGTGCGTAGGGGGGTCATGGCATCCGGCCACAACTGGCCGGAGACCGGGGTTCCGGTCTCACCGGGCCCGGCGGGCGATCCGCGTACGCCGGGTGGTGCGCCAGGGCGCGCGCTCCGGCGCACGCATGCCGGGCCGGGCGTGCGGAGTTGGGCGGGCCGAGTCGATCCTGCGGGGGTGGGCCCCGGAGATGGCCGGACCCTCTCATCGGCCTTTCAGGCGGGCCTCTTACTGTTGCGGACATGACGTCGCAGACTCCCGCAGGCTGGTACCCCGATCCCGGCCAGGTCCCCGGCGGCCCGCGCACCGAACGCTGGTGGGACGGCGGCCGCTGGACGGACCAGACCCGGCCCGCCACGACCCCGCCGCACCCCGCCCCGCAGCCGGCGGCCCCCGGCTCCGCGCCCGCCCACGCCCCGCAGGGGTTCGCGCAGCCGGCCGCGCCGGGGGCGTACCCCGCGTACGGTCATCAACCGGCGTTCCCGGGCCAGGCGTCCCCGAAGCCGCGCGGCAAGGCGCGGATCGCGGTCGCGGCGGCCGTCGCCGTCGTCGTGCTCGCGGGCATCGTGGGCGGGGTGTACGCGCTGACGTCCGACGGCGGTTCGGGCGGCGGCCGGGACGCCTCGGCGGGCGCCCCCTCGCACGGGTCGGGCGCGCCGAAGCACCCGGACGGGCCCGGCGGCGGCGCGGGCGGCGGCAGCCCCTCGCCGGACGCGCCGCGCGGCCCGCTCGACAAGGGGTACGCGACCGACGTGACGAACGGGATCGCGCTGCCGGTCCTCGACGGCTGGACCGGGACGGACGGCGCCGGTCTCGCGGGCCTGACGACGGGCCCGTACACCTGTCCCGACGACCGCGAGCAGCAGTGCGTGCGGGGCGGCGCGTCCACGTCGTCGGCGAAGGACCTGAAGGTGGACGCGGCGAGCGCGCGGGCGGCGGCCGAGGAGGACATCATCGCCAACGCCCGGCAGTCCTACGGGGGCAAGACGTACGGCGGCATCCTCAACCACGACGAGGTGCTGGCGGGGAAGGTCACGGTGGCCGGGCAGGAGGGCTACCGGGTGCGCTGGAACGTGGACACCAAGTCGCGGGTGGACGCGTGGGTGGAGTCGGTGGCGTTCCCCTCCCCCTCCGACCCGAAGACGCTGCTGGTCGTGCGGATCGGCGTGGACATACCGAAGACCGCCGCGCAGAAGGCGGCGGGGCCCGACGACACGGCGATCGACAAGATCGTGAAGGGGATCAAGAAGGCCGTCGTCACGGGTGGCGGCGGCACCGGCCAGGACGCCTGAGCCGCACGTCCGACCGCGCGCGGAGCGCGCCTGACCGCACGCGCGCGGAGCACGCCGACCGCACGCACGCGGGGCACGTCTGACCGCGCGGAGCACGTCTGACCGCCTGCGCGCGGAGCACGCCCGGCCACGCGCGCGGAGGGGCACACACAGGGCCGGGCGGGTCCCCCTCCGCTCGTGGAGGGACCCGCCCGGCCCGGGGGTGCGCGCCGCCCCCGTCCCCACGGTGCGGCGCGGGCAGACCGCCGGCCGGTCATCCCTGCGGCCGGCGGTCTCCCGATCAGGGGGCCTGGCCCGCGGGGGCCAGGCCGAGCCCGGGAAGCAGCACGTTCTCGACGAAGCCGACCAGGTAGTCGGTGTCGGCGTCGCGCCCTTCGAGGACCGGGCGGCTGCGCATCACTCCGAAGAGCTGCGCGGCCAGATACGGCAGGGCCGGGTGGTCGGCGGCGACCTCGCCGCGCGCCACGGCCCGGTCGACCATCGTCTGCAGGGCGGCCAGCTCCGGCTCGACGAGCGCCTCGCGCAGCGCGGACCTCAGCTCGTCGTCCTGGAGGACGGCGTGGCCGAGCGCCTGGAGCAGCGCGGTGTCGCGGCGGGCCTGGCCCGCCGCGTTGCGCGCGGCCGTCACGAGGTCGCCGGCGAGGCTACCGGTGTCGGCGGCGAGGAACTTCACGCACCGGCCGGCCCGCAGCGCGGCCGCCACGAGCTGCGGCTTGGTCTTCCACTGCCGGTAGAGCGTGGACTTGGAGCAGCACGCCTGCGCGGCGACGCCCTCCATGGTGAACGCCTCGTAGCCGTGCTCACGCAGTTGGTCGAGGACCGCGTCGAACAGCTCCTGGGCGCGCTCGGGCGAGATCTTGGAACGGCGCGAAGCGGTCGGCGCGGCGCCGGGTCCGGCACTGGGGGCCTTGTCTCGCGTGGTCATGCGGTCCGCTCCTCGCTCGGGTGGCGTCATCGGTCGGTGCCGTTGTCGATGAGATCACACTCGCTATCGATACGCCAGTGTACCGGTACGGCCGCGTATCGGTACACTGGCGTATCGATGAGCGCGGTTCAGCCGTGCTCAGCCGCGCCACAAGCGCGACCGAGAACCATCACGCACCACCCAGTCGTCATGAAAAGGGGCCGGGGGATGACTTCCCTTACCGAGCCTGCCGCACCGGAGCCGGACAGTCGTACTGCCCGACCGCCCCTGGTCCGCGAGCTCCTGCTGGTCGTAGGACTCTTCCTCGTCTACAAGTTCGGCCGGCAACTGGCCAACGGCCACACCGGCGAGGCGTTCCGCAACGCCGGCCACGTGTGGGATCTGGAGCGCGCCCTTCGCCTGCCCGGGGAGGGCGCGGTGCAGAGCGTGCTGCTGCACAGCGACGGCCTCGTGCACGCGGCGAACGTCTACTACGCGGCCGTGCACTTCCCGGCCACGCTCGCCTTCCTGGTCTTCCTGTACCTGCGCCGCCCGCGCCATTACGTGTGGACGCGCCGCGTGCTGGCCGCGCTGACCGGGGCGGCCCTCGTCCTGCATCTGACGTTCCCGCTGGCGCCGCCGCGGATGCTGCGCGCCGCGCACCTGGTCGACACCGCGCAGGTGTACGGGCCTTCCGTGTACTCCGCGCGCCCGGCCACCGACACGATGGCCAACCAGTTCGCGGCGATGCCGTCCCTGCACTTCGGGTGGGCGCTGATGCTCGCCATCGGCATGATCGCCGCGACCCGTTCCCGCTGGCGCCGGCTATGGCTGCTGCACCCGCTGCTGACACTGCTGGTGGTCGTCGGCACGGCGAACCACTACTGGCTGGACGCGATCGTGGCCACGCTGCTGCTCGCCGCCGCGCTCGCCGTCGTACGGATGCCGCGCACGGTCGGCGCCTCCCGGCTCGGCCGCCATCTGCTGCCGGCGCCCGAGCGCGTCGCCCTGCCCGGCACGGCGACCCCGCGTGCCGCGTCGGCCCCGGCGCCCTGGACCGCCGCCGACGTGCTTGCCGCCGGTGCCCCGGCACCGGTCCCGGCCACCGCGCGGGACGCCGGCGTCCCCGTACACGCGGGCATCCCCGTGCAGGTGTCGGCGTCGCCCGGTTCGACGTCGGCCGCGACCGCTCCCCGCTTCACCGCGCCCGTGGGGGCCCGGCGATGAGCGCCACGCTGCTGGCCGTCGGCCTCTCGCTGATCTCCGCGGTGGCGTACGCCGCTGCCGCCGTCGCCCAGGAACGGCTCGCCGCCCGCACCGCGCGCGCGGGCGCGGGCACGCTGCGGCTGCTCGGCACCGGCGCCTGGTGGTGGTCGGTCGGGCTGAACGCGACGGCGGCCCTGCTGCATGTCGCCGCCCTCAAGTACGGCCCCCTCACGCTGGTCCAGCCGCTCGGCGCGCTCACGCTCGTCGCCGCCGTGCCGCTGGGCGCCAGGCTCGCGGGGCGCCGGGTCGTGACCGGCGAATGGCGGGGCACGGCGCTGACCCTGGCCGGGCTCGGGGCACTGCTGGTCACCGCGTCAGGGCCCGCGCCGGACCACACGCTGACGCTGCCGCAGGCCCTCGCGGTCGCCGCCGCCACCTCGGCGCTCATCGCCGTGCTGTCCCGGCGCGGCGCGAAGCCCGGGCTGCGGCACGCGACCGCGTCGGGCGTCGCGTCCGGGGTCGCCTCCGCGCTCACCCAGACCGTCACCGTCGCCGTCACGGACCGCACGGGCCCGCTGCTGGACCTGCGGGTGATCGTGGTGGCGCTGCTGGTCGCGGCGTTCGCGGCGGGCGGGCTGCTGCTGTCGCAGACCGCGTACCGGGGCGGGCTCGGGGCGCCGCTCGCCATGGTGACGCTGTCCAACCCGGTGGCCGCCGCCGCGATCGGGCTCACGCTGCTCGGGGAGCACCTCCAGGGCGGGATCGCGGGGCTCGTGCTCGCCGGGGTCGGGGCGGTGCTCGCGGCACGGGGTGTGCTGCTGCTGACCCGTGCGACCGGCGCGGACGCGCCGAAGGCCACCGACGTCATGCCCCTGCCCGCGCTCCCGGCCCAGCAGGACGCCGAGATGCTGCGGGTCTCCTAGCGAGAGGCTGGGAGCCGGCGCTGAGGCCAGCCCCGCTCCTCAATCGCCGGAGAGGCTGGGAGTACGCGCCGAGGCCAGCCCCGGAAGGGGCGCGAGGAACTGCGCGACCAGCCACGACGAAACCCGCACCCGGCACCCCTGGGGACCGCCCCCGCAAACACCCGCAAGACTGAAACGGCAGGCGCGCCGACACGGTCACCCCAAGCCGCGCGAATCCTGCTTGAGCGCCGTGTCCACCGTCAGCGCCGTCGCCACGACAAGGCTGAGCAACGGCTCGGGCAGCTGGAAGTGAATCTGCAGGACATAGTTGTCGGCCGTCGTGAACATCGTCTTGGCCAGCCCCTCCCACGTCTTCGTGATCCGGGCGACCTCCTGATCGGCATGGTCGACGATGGCGAAGTTCCAGGCCCGCCAGTTCTCCGCCTTGATGGCGCCGACCTGCTGCCCGTTGACGTTCATCGCAAAGTTGATCTTCCCGATGACGTTCTGCTGCACGATCTCGCCGACCGGGCTGCCGTCGGGCCGCTCCACGACCACCCGCGACTTCATCAGCTTGGCCGGGCGCGTGAGCACGAGCTGCGGCTGACCGTACCCGTCGCGGATCTCCAGGCGGTGCGTCATGAACTGGTCGACGCTGGACACGAACCGCAGCGCCTTCTTCAGGCTGCTCTGGCCGACCTCGGTGACCGTACCGAGCGGATTGCCGTGTTGGTCCATGACGCTGTACTCGTTGGTCAGCTCGATCAGCTTGGCCTTCTGGTTCACGACGAGCACCGGCTCGGTGAACAGCGTCCCGCCGCCCTGCCCGGTGGGCCCGACCCCGGCCTGCCGCTGCACCTGATGCTGGACCCGGGCCGCGTCCGCGTGCTGCTGCGCCTGCCCGGCGTACGGCTGCTGCGGGCCGCCTCCGCCCGCGTACGGCTGCTGCGGCGCCCCCTGCTGCGGGGCGTGGACCGGCTGCTGCGGGGCGTGCGCGGGCTGCTGCGGCACCTGCGCGTGCGGCTGGGCCTGGGCGGGGGAGGCGGCCTGCGCGGGGGCCGCATGGGTGTGCTCGGTCCACTGGGAACCGTCCCACCACCGCAGGCTCCGGTCCGCCCCCTGCGGGTCGGGGTACCAGCCGGCGGGGGTGTTCGAATGCGTCGTCACCGGGGCACGATATCGCGGCCCCCTGTGAAGGGAAGGGCCTCGTCGGTGAACGTACGGCCACGCCCCCGCACCGGCACCCGGCGGGCGCCGACGCGGGGACGGGCCCGGGGACGGGCGCCGGGTCAGACGGTCAGGATCGCGGGGTCGCTGACGCCCGGCTGCCCGTTCTCGACGTGCCCGGCGAACCGGCGCAGATAGCCCGTGTCGCCCTCCACCGTGATCTTGAGGTCGTACCAGCGGCGGGTGCCGGACAGGTCGACGGTCTTCTCGACGCTGCCGCCCGCCGGGACGCTGTACGTGCTCGGCGTGCCGCCGTAGGCGTTGGCGACGGTGACCCGGGCGGCGGCCGTGCCCGCGTTGGTCAGGGTCAGGCGGAGATTGCCGGTGGCGGCGTCGTGGCGGGCGGTGACCTCGGGGCCCGCCTTCTTGTTGTCGCCCTGGAAGACGCGCAGGAAGCCGTTGGGCCCGTGCACGCTCAGGTCGTAACGGCCGCCGGAGTACACCGAGTTCCAGGTGTCGGAGACGGGCTTGGCCGGGGCCGCCGTGTACGTCCAGGGGCCGTCGGTGCGGCTGAGCGAGCGGACCTGGAAGGCGGCGCCCGCCCGGCTGCCGCCGCTGAACGTCAGCTTGTACTTGCCGCTCGTGAGGTCGGCGGCGCCGTCCACGTACGGCTCGTACGCGAGCGGACGGCTCGGCCGGGAACCGGCCTCCTGGCGCGGCAGGGCGCCCTGCGCGGGCGGCTTCGGCACATAGCTCGGGTGGCGCAGGCGGTCCGGCGGCGCGTACCCCGTGGTGTCGGGCAGCTTCGCCGGGTCGGTGACCTCCAGGGAGAAGTCGAACGCCGAGGTGAGGTCACCGCAGATGGCGCGCCGCCACGGCGAGATGTTCGGCTCGTTCACCCCGAACCGCTTCTCCATGAACCGCAGGATCGAGGTGTGGTCGAAGGTCTCCGAGCAGACGTAGCCGCCCGTCGACCAGGGCGAGACCACGATCATCGGCACGCGCTGCCCGAGTCCGTACGGGCCCGCCGCGTACGAGACGTTGCCCTTGAAGTAGTCGAGGCTCGTGTCGACGCTGGACAGGCCCTGACTCGCCGAGGCCGGCGGGTAGGGCGGCACGACGTGGTCGAAGTAGCCGTCGTTCTCGTCGTACGTGAGGAACAGGGCCGTCTTGCTCCACACCTCGGGGTTGGAGGTGAGCGCGTCGAGGACCTGCGCGATGTACCAGGCGCCGTAGTTCGCGGGCCAGTTGGGGTGCTCGGAGAACGCCTCGGGCGCCGCGATCCAGGAGACGCTGGGCAGTCTGCCTGCCTTGACGTCGGCCTTCAGTACGTCGAAGTAGCCGCCGCCCGCCTTGACGTTCGTACCGGTGCGGGCCTTCTCGTAGAGCGGGTCGCCGGGCTTGGCGTTGCGGTAACTATTGAAGTACAGCAGGGAGTTGTCGCCGTAGTTGCCGCGGTAGGCGTCATTGATCCAGCCCCAGCCACCCGCCGCGTCGAGGCCGTCACCGATGTCCTGGTAGACCTTCCAGGACACGCCCGCTTTCTCCAGGCGTTCGGCGTACGTGGTCCAGCCGTAGCCGGCTTCCTGGTTGCCGAGGACGGGGCCGCCGCCGGTGCCGTCGTTGCCGACGTGGCCGGTGAGCATGTAGTAGCGGTTGGGGTCGGTGGCGCCCATGAACGAGCAGTGGTAGTCGTCGCAGACGGTGAACTTGTCGGCGAGGGCGTGGTGGAAGGGGATGTCACCGCGCGTCAGGTACGCCATGGTGCCGGTGCCCTTGGCGGGGACCCAGTTGTCGTACTTACCGCCCGCGAAGGCGCTGTGGCCGCCGGCCCAGTCGTGGTCGAGGCCCGCGATGAACTGCATGCCGAGGTCGGCGGCGTCCGGATGGTACGGGAGCGTGACCTTGCCGGCGCTCGCCTGATGCCAGACGGGTTTTCCGCTGGGCAGGGTGACCGGGCGGGGGTCGCCGAAGCCGCGGACGCCTTTCAGGGTGCCGAAGTAGTGGTCGAACGAGCGGTTCTCCTGCATGAGCACGACGACGTGCTCGACGTCCTGGAGGGTGCCGCTGGTCCGCGTCGCGGGGATGGCGGCGGCGCGGTCGATGGAGCCGGACAGGGCGGCGAAGCCCGCGGTCGCGCCGGCGATCTGCAAGAAGCGGCGCCGGTTGAGGTCGGTCATGAGTGTGGGGGTCTCCTGTCGCGTCGTTGCACGAGGGGCACCGGGAGTGTCCACGACACCCCCACCCCACGGAAACCCTCCCCAAGTGACGATCACACAAAATCCCTCCGGGGGCCAGGAAGTACGCGCTGAGGCCAGCCCCGCCAGGGACGCGAGGAACGGCGCGCCCAGCCCCGGCTCCTCAATCGCCGGAGAGGCTGGATGTTGGCGCTCAGGCCAACCCCCTCAGGGGCGCGGGGAACTGCGCGAGAAGCCCCACCGGAGCTGCACCCAAGGCACAACAGTCACGCACCCGGCGCTGGGGTGCCGCCTTGCCCACCCGTGCCGCCCCAGGCGGCAGACTGCCCAAGGCGGCGGCGCCTAACAGGCACCGGGGTTGGCAGCCCCGTAAGGGGCGCGGGGAACTGCGCGAGAAGCCCCACCGGGGCTGCACCCGAGGCACAACGATCACGCGCCCGACCCGCAACGACAACCCGCCCCCACCTCACCGCACCCCCTCCCAAAGCCCCCGCTCCCCGCCCCGGGGATCCGCCACGACCCCCGATCCGCCCCCGCCGGAGGCCCCCGCGTCGAAGACCATCACCGCCCGCCCCCCGGCAGGGTCGTACGCCGGCCACCCCGGATCCCCGGTCGCGGCGAAGGACACCCACGCCTGATGCACCGTACGGGCCAGCTCCGCAGGCGCCCCCGCACCCGTCAGAGGGGTGTAGTCGGGATCTCCGAGCAGGTCGAAGACGAAGCCGAGTTCAAGAGCGTGGCACGCGCCGAGCCGCCCCCCGTACCGAGGCGAGCGCCAAGCGAACTCGTAGACGTGACTCCCGGGCACCGCCTCCGCCAGCCGCAGCGCGGGAATCCGCCAGAACCAGTCGGTGACGATCGCGTCCAGCAGCTCCCCGGCACTCGCACCGGGCCGCGCCTCCCGGTAGCCGTCGAGATCGGCCCCGTACGCCCGCGCACCGCGTTCGAGCCGGGCCTCGCTGATCGTGTCGAAGCGCCCGGTCGGCACCATGTACAGCCGGTTCTCCTCGCGGTTGGAGCCGACAAGGAGATCGACGCCGAGGTCGGGCCCGGGCAGCCTGCGCTCCTCCGCGACGGGCTCGAACAGCATGCCGTTGAGCGCCGCGTCCCCCCAGACGGCCGGATCGGGCCGCCGGGCGAATTCCGCCCGCGTCGCCTCCTGCGCGGCGATCAGCTCGGGCACCGCCACCGCGGCCAGCGCCTCGGCGGTGTACGGCACGCCGAGCCGGCCCGCGATCCGCTCACCGATGGTGCGCGCGGTGTCGGGACGGACGAAGTGGTGGCAGGCGCCGCTCTGGAGCACGGCCCGCCGGAACAGGCTGCGGGCGCTCGGCTCGGCGAGCAGCTGCCCGATGGCGACACCGCCCGCGGACTCGCCGAAGACGGTGACGCGGTAGGGGTCGCCGCCGAACTCCTCGATGTTGTCGCGCACCCACTCCAGCGCGGCGATCTGGTCGAGCAGCCCCCGGTTGTCGGGGGCGCCCGGCAGATGGAGGAAACCGTCCACGCCCAGGCGGTAGTTGACGCCGACGAAGACGACACCGTCACGGGCGAAGCTCGTACCCCGGTAACCGGAGGAGTTCGCGGAGCCGTTGGAGAAGGAGCCGCCGTGCAGCCACACCATCACCGGCAGCCGGGCGCCCGGATCGGCGGACGGCGTCCAGATGTTGAGGTTGAGGCAGTCCTCGCCCGGCGTGGACGTCTCGGGGATCAGGGTGTCGAAGGGCGGGGTGTAGGGCGCCTTGGGCGCGGTCGGACCGTAGGCGGTGGCGTCGCGGACACCGGCCCACGGCTCGGGCGGGGCGGGCGCGGCGAACCGGTGCGGGCCGAACGGCGGTGCCGCGTACGGCACGCCGAGGAAGGCGCTGATGCCGTCCGTGGTGCGCCCGCGGACGGCCCCTTGCCGGGTGGTGCGGACCAGGGGCGTGTCGTCACTCATGCGGGCCTCTCTTCGCGGGATGCTGCCGCCCGGGACCCCCGGGGGTACGGGGGTGCTTCCCCGGCGGCGTCGGGGCGGGCGGCGGGACGCCGGGTGCGGCGCCCTCGTCACTCGTACCCCGCCGCGCCCCGCCGCGTAAAGATCACCCCGGGGTGCCGCCCTCCCCCGGCCCGGGCGCGTCGAGCGGTTCCCCGGCGAGCCAGGAGGCGACGGCGCGGCCGATGGGCTGGCCGGTCTCGATCTCGACGAAGCCGAACTGGCCCGACTGGTTGCACTCCAGGAACCACCAGAGACCGTCGGTGTCCTCGGCGAAGTCGAAGGCGCCGTAGGCGAGTTGGGCGCGGGTGAGGTAGGCGCGGGCGGCCTCGGCGACGCGCCGGGGCACGTCGACGGGCCGCCAAGGGCCGACGTCGGGGTCGAAGCGCACGTCGACCACGCCCCCGTCGTCGCCGGCCGCCCGCTCCGGTTCCGCGGCGGCGCGGGCGGCGAACATCTCCTCGCCGACGCAGGTGAGCCGGATGTCGGCGACCTTGCGGACGCGGCGCTGGAGCAGCGTCGGCCCGTGGGCGACGTCCCGGAAGTCCTCCCCGGCCCGTACCCGCGTGGTCGGCACGGCGAGCCCGTCGGCGCCGGGGTGGGCGCCGGAGACCGGTTTGACGACGAGGTCGGGGTAGCGGCGCGCGAACTCCCGGGCCACGCCGGGGAAGGTGGTGATGAGCGTGGCCGGGACGGGCAGCCCGCAGTCCCTGGCGAGCCACAACTGCCAGGGCTTGTAGCGGGCTTGGCGGGCCGCGTCGGGGTGGTTCATCCAGCGGGCGCCGGTGCAGCGCAGCATCCCGTACAGCGCCTGCGTGGTCTCGGCGGTGAGCCAGGCCGACGCGGCGCGGGCGCGGGCGGCGGGTTTTCCGGGCCTGCGCACCCAGATGGAGCGCAGGCCGGCCATGCTGACGACCCGGCCGCCGACCGACAGATGACCGTGGAACGTACCGTGCGCGTATTCACCCGACACACCCACACCACCCGGAAGTTCGGCCGGGTCGAGGCGGATGACCGGGATTCCCCCGGCGTTCAATTCGACCACCGCCAGGTCGGCGGTCACGTCCTGTTCGCTCGTCAGGATCAGCACCGTCATATGCGGGCGGCCGCTCAGTCGTCGAAATGGGTTTTGGAGCCGGCGGTGGAGGTCGTCGCGGCATACTCCCGCAACACTGTGTAGTCACGCGCGGCCACTCCGCCGTCAGGCAGCACGTTCAACTGCAGTGCGGAGTCGTACGCGTACGGCGCGCTGACCTCTGCCTCTGGCACGGGACGCGCATAGTTCAGGGCGAACGGTCGCATGGGCACTCCTAGTTGGGGGGTCCACCAAGTCAAGCGCACGGTGACTCTCCGGCGTCACTGTCCAGTCGAATTTCCCAGACTTTCTCTGTAGAACGCATCACACCTGCGGAGGAGTTGCTTCCGCCACGCAGCGTGATGACGGCGCGTCAGACACGGAAAAGGGGCGGCTTTTCGGGCCGCCCCTGTCAAATACCGCCTTTACAAGCCTTTACACATCAGGCAGGGCTCCTCCATCACGGAGATAGGAGAGGCCCGGGTGCACCGCGGTGTAGCCGTCGAGCAGGCGCCGGGCGACCGACACGGAGTCCACGAGGGGGTGCAGCGCGAAGGCCCGTACGGCGGCCGCGCGCGAGCCGCTCTCGGCCGCGGCGAGCACGTCCCGTTCCACGGACTTCACCGCTTCGACCAGGGCCTGGGCGTGCCCGGGCAGCGGGTCGGCGGCGAGCGGGTGGGCGCCGTTCGCGTCGACGAGGCAGGGCACCTCGACGACGGCGTCGGCGTCGAGTCCGGCCAGGGTGTGCCGGTTGCGGACGTTGAGGATGAGTGTGGCGCGTTCGTCGCGGGCGATGGCCCGCATCAGGGCGAGCGCGACCTTCTCGTACCCGCCGGACTCCTCCAGGTCGGCGGCGTCCCGCTCGCCGGCGCCGGATGCTTCCCGGTTGTGCGCCATGTACGTGGCTTCGCGCTCGGCCCGCGTACGGTCCCAACTGGCGTACGAGGGAGCCGAGTAGAAGGCCTCCTGCTGCGCTTCAAGGAACGCGCCGCGGGTGCGTTCGGCGTCCTGGTAGGCGCGGACGGTCTCGCGGTTGAAGTAGTAGTAGTGCAGGTACTCGTTGGGGATCGCGCCGAGCGAGCGCAGCCAGTCGGTGCCGAACAGGCGGCCCTCCTCGAAGGAGCCGAGCAGCTTCTCGTCGGCGAGCAGCCGGGGCAGTTCGTTCCGTCCGTGCACGTACAGGCCGCGCAGCCAGCCGAGGTGGTTGAGGCCCGCGTAGTCGACCGTCACGTGCGCGGGGTCGGCGCCGAGGACGCGGGCGACGCGGCGGGCGAGCCCGACGGGCGAGTCGCAGATGCCGATGACGCGGTCGCCCAGGTGCCGGGACATGGCCTCGGTGACGAGCCCGGCCGGGTTGGTGAAGTTGATGACCCAGGCGTCGGGCGCCAGTTCCCGTACCCGGCGGGCGACGCGGTCGGCGACGGGCACGGTCCGCAGCCCGTACGCGATGCCGCCCGCGCCGACGGTCTCCTGCCCGAGGACGCCCTCGGCGAGGGCGACGCGTTCGTCGGCGGCGCGGCCCGGGAGGCCGCCGACGCGGATCGCGGAGAACACGAAGTCGGCGCCGCGCAGCGCCTCGTCGAGGTCCGTGGTGGCGTGCACGGCGGGCGCGTCGGGCACGCCGGTGGCTTGTTCTCGCAGTACGCCCGTCACGGCGCGCAGCCGGTTCGCGTCGATGTCGTGCAGTGTGACCTCGGTGACCCTGCCTGGCGCGCGGTCGGCGAGCAGCGCTCCGTACACGAGGGGCACCCGGAATCCGCCACCGCCGAGAATCGTCAGCCTCATGGCGCGATCGTAGGGCAGCCTGGTGGTCGACTTGACCTTCGACCTGCGAGGACCCCCACATGAAGCGCCGTACGCGACGTCATCTCCTCCCTCCGGCCGCGGCGCTCGGCGCGCTGGCCCTGTGCGCGAGCCCCGCGAGCGCGGCGCCCGCCTGGACCGAGACGGGCACGGCACATGTCTCGACGCTCACCGGCGGGCAGGGGCTCGCCAGCCGCGCGGACGGCTCGCTGGTGCACCGGGGTCTCGCGTCGATACCGCTGTCGCTGCGGATCGCGGGCTGGTCGCACGTCGGCGACCCGGACGTGGCGGGCGGGTACGTCTTCGACGCGTACCAGGGCGGCGACAAGGCGACGAGCAAGATGTACGCGGTGACGGCCCCGGACGGCACCCGCTCCACGTACGAACACGCCCTGGACCCGGGCGAGTTGCTGAACAACTCGTTCGCCGCAGTCTCCCCGGACGGGCAGTGGCTGGTCTCCGGCGAGTGGGGCACGATGCGGCGCCTCCAGGTCTTCCCGACGCCGAAGCTGAACCCGGTGGCGCCCGGGCCCGGCGCGAATCTCCCGCAGGCCGGGCAGATCGACCTCGACAAGCCGGTCGACGCGGTGCAGGGCTGCGACTTCACGGACGCCACGCACCTGATGTGCGCCTCGGACGACGCGGCGAAGGAGGTCCTCGACGTCACCCTCGACCGCCCGCTCGACGGCAAGCCGGTCACCGGACACGTCACGAGCGCCTTCCCGATCCCGCGCCGCAGCGTCTGCTCGGGCACGTACGAGGCGGAGGGGATCGACTACGACGCGGCGCGCGGGGTCCTGCGGGTGGAGATGGTGCCGCCCGCGCCGTGCCTGGTGACGACGGCGGTCGTGTCGTACCGGCGCGGGGCGGCGTCGTAGGGGCGGAGTGCGTGACGGGCCGCGCGCCCCCGGGGTCGCCGTCTGGTCCGTACGGGGCATATGCGCCGCCGGCGGGTACCTGGATGGTCGGCCTCGCCCTGGCCGCCGTGCTCCTCGGCACGGCGTGCGTGCGCTATGGGTTCCGCCGGGGTCAGGGGATCTGAGCGATGACGGGCCGGCACCTCGATCGGATCGCCCGGTGAGCGCGCCCCTGTCCGCCGCGCGACGCCCGCGCGCCGTGCTGCTGGCCGGAGTCGCCGCGTCAGCCGTCATCACCGTCGTCCTGTCCGCGTACGCGCTGCGGACCTGGCTGACCGCGCGGGGCGCGGCGCAGGGCTGGGCCATGTGGGCGTGGACCCCGCTGGCCGCGGTCCTGCTCATACAGACCGTTCTCTACCTGTGTGAACGGCCGGTGCGGGCCTCGGCCGACCAGCAGAAGGCCCTGGACGCCCTCCATGTCGCGGTCCTCGTCCCCGTGTTCAACGAGGACAACGGCTACCTGCGCGCGACACTCGCCTCACTGCTCGCGCAGACGCGCCCGCCCGACTCGGTGCACGTCGTCGACGACGGGTCCGAGCTGTCCCACGAGGAGGTGCGCGGCTGGTGGACCGCCGCCGCCCGCGAGCACGGCATCCGCGCCTCCTGGCAGCGCACCCCCGACCGCGGCAAACGACACGCCCAGGTCCTCGCGGCCCGCGACTGCCCCGAGGCCGACGTGTTCTCGCGCGCGGCCGCGTGGTCCAGCAGCCCACCGCCGTCGTGTTCACGGCCATGCCGGAGACCGTGAGTCACCACCTTCGCCAGTACCTGCGCTGGATGCGCGGATCGAGCCTGCGCTCCCTGTGGCGCTTGCGCTACCTGCCCCTGCACCATCCCGCGCTCGTCGCGCAGGTGCTGCGCTGGTTCCAGCAACTGGCCTCCACCGCGGCGCTGTTGTGGCTCCTCGCGCTTCACCTTCAGCCGGGGCCGCTGCCGCACCCCGCGCTCCTGGCCGTCCCCCTGCTGCTGACCGGCGGACAGACCTTGCGTTACCTCGTACTCGACCGGTCCGACCAGCGTCTGCGTTCCCAACTCGCCACCTGGGCGCTGACCCCGGCGGCGATGGCCTGGTCGTGGGCGGTGCTCAGGCCGCTGCGCTGGTACGGCGCCGCGACGTGCTGGAAGACGCAGTGGGGTACCCGCGCCGGGGGCGCGGAAGTCCGCCTCGCCCCTACCGAGGGCGCCGTCTCGGTCTGACGTCCGCCTGCGCGACGTACGCCTGCGCGATGCGCGCCTCCGCGGTGTGCGCCTCCAGGATGTGCGCCTGACGTGACGCACAGTGATCGATCGCGTACGGTGTGCTCGTGATCGGACAGCGCCTCGGCTCCTCCTCCCCCATCGGGCGGCGGAGCCGTGTGGCCGCGCTGATCGCCCTGGCGGTCCTGGTCGTCGCGCATCTGGCGGGGACCGTGCACGTGGCCACGGCCGGCGGCAGGCACGTGGAACTGACCGCGGCCGTGTGCGCCCACCACGCGCGGCAGCAGCCGCTCCCCCAGCAGGCCGACCCGCTCCCCGCGCACCAGCACTCCACCGGCGACGGCCACATCGACCATCTCGCCGACCGCCCACGGACGGCCGGCCCTGACGCGGGCGCCGTCGACGCGCCGGACGCCGCCGAGCCCGTACGGGTCCCTGTGCCGCTGCGGGAGTTCGGTCCCCGCCGGCAAGAGGACCGTCCCTCGGCCCGGCGCTCCCCCCTTCGTTCGCTCCTGTGCGTCTGGCGTCAGTAGCCGCCGCCGGCCCGCCCTCTCACCCGGCGGGCCCGCGCGCCACCGATCCCAGAACACCCGACGCCCCGCACCCACCCGTGCCGGGCGCGAAGGAGCCGTACCCCCATGGAACTCTCCCTGCTCGACACCGCCTTGCCCGCGGGCGCCCTCGCCCCCGCGCCGACCACCGCCCGCCGCCCGGCCCAATTGGTCGGCAACACCCCGGTGTTGTGGGTCGACGAGCCGTTCGCCCCGGCCGGTCTCGGCTTCCACGCCAAGCTGGAGGGCGCCAACCCCGGCGGCATCAAGGACCGGCCGGGCCTGCACATGGTCCGCGAAGCCCGCCGACGCGGCGACCTCGCACCCGGCGCCCCGGTCGTCGAGTCGTCCTCCGGCACCCTCGGCCTCGGTCTCGCGCTGGCCGGACTGACCTACGGCCACCCCGTCACCGTCGTCACCGACCCGGGCATGGAACCGGCCATGGTCAGCCTGCTCGCCGCCTACGGAGCCCGCGTCGACCACGTCGCCGTCCCGCACCCCGTGGGCGGCTGGCAGGAGGCCCGCCGCGCGCGCGTCGCCGAACTCCTCGCCGCCGCCCCGGGCGCGTACTGCCCGGACCAGTACCACAACCCCGACAACGTGGCCGCGTACGCGCCTCTCGCCACCGAACTGATCGCCCAACTCGGCCGTATCGACGTCCTGGTGGCCGCCGTCGGCACCGGCGGCCACTCGGCGGGCACCGCGCGCGTGCTGCGCCGCACGTTCCCCGGCATGGCCCTCATCGGCGTCGACGCGATCGGCTCGACCGTCTTCGGCCAGCCGGCCCGCCCCCGCCTGATGCGCGGCCTGGGCTCCAGCATCCACCCCGACAACGTCGACCACGCGGCCTTCGACCAGGTCCACTGGATCGCCCCCGCGGAGGCGGTGTGGGCCTGCCGTCAACTGGCCCGCCGCCACTGCACGTCCGGCGGCTGGAGCGTGGGCGCGGTCGCGCTGGTCGCGGGCTGGGCGGCACGGACGTACCCGCCGGGCACGCGGGTGGCGGCGATCTTCCCCGACGGCCCCCACCGCTATCTGGAGACCGTGTACAACGACGCCTGGTGCCGTGAGCACGGCCTGTTCGCCCACGAGCCGCCCGCCGAACCGGAGGAGGCGGCCGAGCAGGACGCGTACGAGTTCACCTCCTGGACCCGCTGCGACAAGGTCCGCGACCCGCTCAGCCGCACCGGAGCCACGCGATGAGGAGTTTCCGCACCCAGTACGCGTCCTTCGACCGCCCCGCCCGTCTCCTGATGGTGAATCAGTTCGCCATCAACCTCGGCTTCTACATGCTGATGCCCTACCTCGCCGACCACCTCGCGCACGGCCTCGGCCTCGCCGCGTGGACCGTCGGCCTGGTCCTCGGCGTACGCAACCTCTCGCAGCAGGGCATGTTCCTCATCGGCGGGACCCTCGCCGATCGTTACGGCTGCAAGCCGATGATCCTCGCGGGCTGCGCGCTGCGCACCGTGGCGTTCGCGCTGCTGGGCGCGGTCGACTCGCTGCCCGCGCTGATCGCGGCGTCGGCGGCCACCGGGCTCGCGGGCGCGCTGTTCAACCCGGCCGTGCGGGCGTATCTCGCGGCGGAGGCGGGGGAAGAGCGCAGGGTGGAGGCGTTCGCCACGTTCAACGTCTTCTACCAGGCCGGGATCCTCGTCGGGCCGCTGGTCGGACTGGCCCTGCTCGCCTGGGACTTCCGCGCGGTGTGCGCGTGCGCGGCCGTCGTCTTCGGGGTCCTCGCCCTGCTCCAGTGGCGCGCCCTGCCTGCCCGCCCGCCTCGCCCGAGCACGGCGGAACCCGCCTGGCGGGCGGTGGCCCGTGACTGGCGCACGGTCGCCGCGAACCGGCCGTTCCTGCTGTTCGCCGCCGCGATGACCGGCAGTTACGTACTCGCTTTCCAGGTCTATCTCGCGCTGCCGCTGCGCGCCCGCGACCTGTTCGGCGACCGTACGGGGACGGTCACCGGGGCGATCTTCGCGGTGTCCGCACTGGCGGCGCTCTCTGGACAGTTGAAGCTCACGGCGTGGGCGAAACGCACCATGCCCGGGCCGCGCGCGATCGCGTGCGGGCTCGCCGTGATGGGGGCCGCGTTCCTGCCGCTGCTGCCCCGCCTCGACGGGCCGGTGCCCGGCGTACTCGCGCTGACCGTGTGCGCGGCGCTGCTCGCCTGGGGCGGGGCGCTGCTCTACCCGTTCGAGATGGACACCGTCGTACGGCTCGCGGGCGGCGGCCTCGTGGCCACGTACTACGGCGCCTACAACACCGCCTCCGGCATCGCGATCTCCCTCGGGAACCTCGCCGTCGGCGCGCTCTTCGACACCGGCGTCGGCTGGCTGCCGTGGGCGGCGCTGGCCTGCACGGGGCTCGGCTGCGCGACCTCCGTCGCCTGGCTGCACCGGGCGGGCCTGCTGGACGCGCGGGCGGCACGGCGTCCGGTGGCGGTCGCCTGAGGCGCCTTGACGCGGGCGTGAGCGGGGCCTGACCTGGCGATCGGCAGGGGGTGGCGGGGGTGGAGCGAGAGGCCACTTCGCCCCACCCCCTGTAACGCCCACAAGAGCGCGCGCCGCGAGTTCCCGGACTGCCGAGGCGCCGACCTAGCAGGTGGTCCAGATCTCGATCTCGCTGCCCGCGGACACACTGACGCTTCCTGCGTCGCCCTCTGAGGAGCAGGTGAATGTCGTCTTGCCTCTGGGGCGGACCCTGAACTTCAGAAATGCGCCGCCACCGGACGCGTAGGATCCGATATTCAGCCCCAGGCTGGTGATGCTGTCCCCTGTGAGTCGCCATCTCGATCCCGTTGTCGAGTTCGAGATGTACGTGCTGCCCATGACGTATTCGGCCCCCTGCGGAATCTGGGCCTTCACGACAACATTGTCTTGCTGAACGCTCGTACCGTTCCTGTACTTCACCTTGTAGGTGACGATTTCAGGTGGATCATCTGGCGCTACAGCCAGGGAGATGATCGCGCTGACGACGGCGACGGCGGTCCCGCTGACCAGCGCGACCTTCAATTCGGAAGACCTCCACCATGAGGTGGACTCGCGGCTCGCCACTGCGCACACCTCCCTCCCTGTGCGGAGAGCATGACAGACAGGGGTCGCCGAGGCGTGCCCTTTGGCGAGTGTGCGCTCGCCCTCTAGTCCCGGGTGAAGACACCCTTGGACTTGCAGACGATCACCGCAGCCCTCGCCGGATGGGTCGCCTGGGACCTCGGCGAGCACGACAAGGCCACCTCCTGTTACGGCGTGACCTCGAAGTGCGCGAATAACGCCGACCCTCTCGGCGCGCGCCGGCCCTGGGCTACGCGAGCTACAGCGCCGCCACTGCGACCGGCCTTCTGCGCGGGGGCGACACAGATCGCAGGGCCTACGTCACGCACCTGTTCGCGGCAGCGGGCGGAGCCGAAGCCCCGCGCCATGAGCGGCAGCGAGCCCAGGCCATCGCCGCCGGGCTTCCCGACGCCGAGCGTGACCCGGCCAGCCATCTGCTGACGTCAGCGGCGCTGTGAAGCGCCCGAGCTGACCGGCTCGGTGAAAGTGAGGCGCTGTAGGTGTGATCTCAACTACGGGCGCGTCTCCTCGTCGACCCAGGACAAGTACGCCTCCGACCCTCCGGTCACAGGAAGCGTGACCCACTGTGGGACGTCGTACGGGTGTCTCTCGTGCAGCCACGCCTCCAGCTCAGGGAGCCGGTCCGACGACGTCATGTAGGAGATCCGCCACTCCTGTGCCGCTTCGACCTTGCCCTGCCACCAGTAGAAGGCGGTGAGGGGCGCGTCAATGTGAACGCCTGCGGCCAGTTTGTTCTCGACAGCGCCTCTGGCGAGGGCCTTCGCCTGCTCCTCGTCGTCACTGGTCGTCTGCGCGATCACGATGTCGTGGTCCATGCGACTACCTCTCCGGATCGGGTACGGCGACCCTACTGAGATGTCCGCCGCTGCTCAGCGGCCGATCGCTCCGTCGCCCTCACCGCATCACCTGCACCCGGAGGAGGACGGTGCGGCCGTCGCTACTGAGGGTGATCGTCGTTCCCGGCCGGGCAGAGGGGGCGATGGTCGCCCCGCAAGGCGTACTTCGGGTCGCGCACTGAGAGAGCTAGCCCACGCAGCCAGGGTGGTCGCCGCACAGTCCGGCGGGCGTCACGGCGAGGACCTTGAACACGGCGGTGGCCAGTCGATGTGTGCCCTCCGCACGGGCGCCACGGAGAGTAGTGCTCAACCGGAGCCTTCTCACCGATCAGAATTCGGCGCCTGGATCAGGGAAGTCGCCGGGGCGTGCGGAAGACGCGACGAGCACCGCGTGAATTGCCGCCCTCAAACCGTCGTCGTCGGCGACCGACTCCCAGCAGTCATGGCGTACGGGGCGCTCATCCCTGTCGAGGAGGGAGTGCAGGGCCGGAATGGCCGGCGTGACGGACGCCGGGTCGGCCACGGCAACGTCGTGGAGCAGGCGCAGGGGATCGAGGATGGTGGGATCGGTGCTCCCCGGCGGCGGACAGATGGCGAGGAGACCCACGAGGGCCGGGACGACGTCCTGCGGGTCTGAAGTGAGCTGCCAGAGAAGCCGGACGAGGGACATCGCTCCGAAGCGGTCATCTCGCCGGATCCGGGCTTGGACGGGGGTGCGGAGAAGGCCGGCGACGCGTTTCCTCGCTGGGGGGTGCGTGGCAGCGATCTCGGAGAGCAGCGCCAGGGCCTCGATGCCTCCCGGTGTCCCGCCCGCCGCATCACCGCCGCGCCTGGTCAACTCCTCTACTCCAGGAAGCACTTCACTTGGATCCCCCGTCTCCCCCCAGAGCGCTCGACCCCATCGGACGGCCCTCTTGGCCGCGTCGCCCGGGCGGTGCGACTCGCTGTTCAGCGCCTCGTGGAACTCGTCGCGCAGCCTGTCCGTTGCGACCGCCCCGGACGAGTCGGGGCGGGAGTTCGCCGGAGGCAGCGGGGCGCGCGAGGCCCCGCCGTCCTCGTCGGCAGGGACGCCACTGCGGCTCGTCGTGACATCGAGGCCCATTCCGCGCAGGGCGCTCGCGGCCATCGCCGCTGTCTCCTCACTGTCGAGCAGTTCGCGGAGCAGCGGCACGACGCGACCTCCGTCCCGGTGCCACCGCAGCAGGATCGAGTGATACGAGTCCGGAGGGCGGGCCGCGTTCTTCATGCGCGTCAGGAGAGGAGGCAGGAGCGTGTCGGCGTGTGCGGCGAACGGAGCGAGTGCCTCGGCGAAGGTGGGCTCGCCGGAGTCCCAACCCTGCCTGCCCGGGTGGCTCCGGCCGGGGGCGAAGATGCCGGGACGGGTGAGGAGGTCGGCGAGGGCCGGCACGCAGCGCGCATCGCCCATCCGGCTCAGCGCCCACACGATGTATTCGTACTCGGAACTGCGGTGCTCGTCCGGCGCGGTGAGGTGGACGGCGACACGGTCCGTCCAAGGGCGCGCCGCAGCACCACACATGGCGATGATCCGCAGCGCGAACGTGCGGTTCTCCGGATCGGTGTCGTCGTCCACGAGGTCGACGACGTCAGGCAGGAGTGCGCGGAGTGCGGAGCGCCAACGGGAGATCAAAGTCGCGGCAACTCTGAGGCCGCCCGCGCGTGTTTCGGCATCCTCATGCTTCAACAGGGCGCCGGCGAGGGCGAGTCGTCCCTCCAGGTCCGTACCGAGCCGCTGATCCGCGTCGGTGATGACGCGCACTCGTGAGCGGAAGTACCGGACAGGTCCGGAGTCCGCTGCTCGGGCGGTGGAGGTCAGGGCAGCAGTGGTGGCGGGGGCGTAGCGGGGGTCGGCGTGGTCGGGCAGCGCGCGGCGCAGCGCGGCGACGGCCTGTAGGCGGACATCGTGGCGGACCTCTTCCTGCCAGGCGATCCAGGCATCGATGTCGTCGTCCATGCAGGGCTCTTCGCCCTTGCCCTCTTCCGCCATACGCGACCGGAGCCATGCCAGTGCTCGGGCACGCTCCACCGTGGCATAGCGCGCGAGTTCGCCTACGGCCAGGACGAGACGTTCCGCCTGCCACAGATCGGGTTCGTTCTCCAAGCGTGCGCACAGCAGGGGAAGGAGAACGTCCGCGTGTGCCGCCGACTGCGCGAGTGCATCGACCGTGCCCGCCCTGATGTCCCCGTCCTCGTCGTCGAGCAGGGGAACCAGCCGGCGAGCCGCGTGCTCCCAGGCGGCCGGCCAGGACGGCGCGACCTTGTGCGCGGGAGCGGTATTGCCGACACGGGCCATGTCCGCGATCGCGCACAGGATGTCATCACGTACGGTCACGTCGGGATCCTGGGCGGCCTCGACCAGACACGGCACCACCTCTGCCGCAGCCGCGCCCACCCAACTCCCCTCGCCCACGGCCGTGATGTAGAGACCCCCGCACATCTCATGGGCCGTGCTGCGGTCGGGCGACCAGAGTTCCTCCAGCGCCTGGGGGCCGTAGCGGTAGGTGGTGTAGGGATCGACGACCTTCGACCAGTCGACCTGGGCGGCGAGCCGCGCGAGTCGTCGTGCCTTTGGTTCCTGTGCCGGCATGTCGCCGTTCGCCGCCTTCGTCAAGTCTGAGGGGTGGGGCCGAGCAACGCGCATGGCCCTACGCCGACGCCTCGCGCCGCATGGCCACCGCCGTCGCCGCCGCCGCGAACAGGGCGGCAAGGACGGTGAACTGCCATGGTGAGGCATCCCCGTTCGCCTTGGGCGCCACCTCTCCCGACGAGTCCAGGGCCACACTGATCTTGTCACCCGGGGCGCCGAGCCGCTCGCGTCTTGTCAGAGCCTTCGGGTGGCCGCCCACGCAGCGCAGCGCGTGAAAGTACACGGTGACCTCCGCGTCGCCTTCGCCGGCACCCCCCTGCTGCTGCTCCTGGACCTGGCGGATGACGCACGAGACTGTCGTGTCACGAGGAGTCCACTGGTCCACCGCCGCAACACACAGCAGCAGCGAGGCGGTGAGTGCGGCAGCGCCGAAGCACCCGACGGCGCCATCGACGAGCCGGAGGTAGATCACGACCGCGCCGACCAGCAGGGTCCCCCCGCCCATTACGGCAACCGCATGAGGCGGTGCGGACGAGCCGGCGAACGCCCAGGCCGCCCAGCCGGACAGCACTGCCACGGAGACAAGAGGCCATGCCATCGCGCCCCAGTAGTTCGACAGCCGCTTCCCGAGTTCGGCTGCCTGGTCGACAACACGGTTTCTCCAGCCGGCTCTTGGCATGAGCATCACCCCGCGGCTAGGACGCGTGCCGTTCCGGCCAGGGTTCCCTCGGGTCACAGGTGATTGTTCGGTTCACGCGTTGTTCAACAGCGCGCTACCCGGCACGCAAAGGGTCAGTCGCTACAGAGGTGTTGACCAGGATCGTCGTCGCATGAGCCAGTGCGATGTGATCTGGTGTACCAGCCGCTGGCCGCTGGTCGCTCCCCGCGCGGGGGCATCGGGCTGCCCGCGCGCGACGTCGCCGCGACCCCGCCCCGACGAGCGGGCGCCTTCCGATGAATCGAGGACCAGATGAGAGTGGACCGGGTGGCCGCCCACGCCGACCTGGTGACGGGAACCGACGGCCGACTTGAGTACCGAGGCGTCCCTTTCACCGGCGAACTGGTCGAGATGCTGGGCGACCGCGTGCTGTCAGAAGTCGGCTATGTGGACGGGATCGCGCATGGGATCGACCGGGAGTGGTGGGCCGAGGGCCCGCTGATGTCAGAGGGCGTTCTCGACGGTGGTCGGCCGGTCGGGGTGTGGCGGCGATGGCATCACAATGGCCGGCTCGCGGAGGAGAAGCGCTTCGACGAGGTAGGTGACGTGGAGGAGGTACGGACCTGGAACGGGGACGGCGAGCCTCACTGACGGGCTCGCCACGACGCGCGGAGCGGCCGGCCCGTCCGTACCCGTCCGGTGAGAACGAACCAGCCCCCGGTGCCGATGAGGAATACGGCCGCGACGATGGGAACGACCGCCCGCCAGTTCCCGGCTGAGGCATCGCGTATCCCGAGAACGAGCAGCAGAGCGCCGCAGCAGATTGCCCCTACGGAACCCGCTATCACTACGCCCCGTCGCATCCATGCCTCCTGGGTCGTGTGGGCGAGGACACTCGCAGCGACCTCACCCCCGTACGGTCAGGGTGCCCCCTTCACCGGCGACGAACACCACGGTCGCCGTGGGTTGCCTCGGGCGTGCGCGGGGGGCCGGATGGGAAGGGGTCAGGATCATGACAGAGATCATCGCCGACACGGGCCGCCCCGCTCACCCGCTGCGCCAGCTCCTCGCCGCCTCCGTCGGGAACGCCGTCGAGTGGTACGACTGGTACGCGTACACCTTCCTCGCCACCTATATCGCCGCCCAGGTGTTCCCCAAGGGCGCGGGCGGTTCGCTCGTGCCGTTGCTGTCGACGTTCGCCGTGTTCGCCGTGGGGTTCTTCATGCGGCCGGTGGGCGGGCTGGTGATGGGGGCGGTCGCCGACCGGCACGGGCGGCGGGCCGCGCTGACCGTGACGATCCTGCTCATGGGCGGCAGCAGTCTCCTGGTCGGGCTCACCCCCACGTACGCGGCGGCCGGGGTGCTGGCGCCGGTGGTGCTGGTGGTGGCGCGGCTGCTGCAAGGTCTGTCGGTGGGCGGGGAGTTCGCCGCGTCGACGACGTTCCTCGTGGAGTCGGCGGGGCCGGGCCGGCGCGGGCTGTTCTCGTCGTTCCAGTACGTGTCGACGTCGATCGGCCAGTTGCTCGCGTCCGGTGTCGCCGCGCTGCTCGTCGCCACGCTGGACAGCGGGCAGATGGACGGCTGGGGCTGGCGGGTGCCGTTCGTGCTGGGCGGGGTGCTGAGCCTCGTGGGGTTCTGGATCCGGCGCGGCGCGCAGGAGACGCGGGCGGAGGGGCACCGCAGGCCGGGGCTCTTCGACGCCCTGCGCCAGTACCCGCGGGCCTCGCTGCTGATCTGCGGGATCACGGCGGGCGGCACCCTCGCGTACTACACGTGGACGTCGTACCTGCCGACGTACGCGGAGCTGAACACCGGCATCGACAAGTCCGACGCGCTGCTCGCGGGCACGCTGTCGCTGGCGTTCTTCGCGCTGTTGCAGCCGCTGGGCGGGCTGCTGTCGGACCGGTACGGGCGCAAGCCGCTGCTGCTGTTCTTCGGGGTCGGGTTCGCGGTGCTGAGCGTGCCGCTGCTGCACGCGCTGACCGGGTCGTTCCTCTCCCTCCTGCTGGTGCAGTGCGGCGGCATGGTGCTGCTGACGGGGTTCACGTCGATCTCGGCCGCCGTCAACGCGGAGGTGTTCCCGGCGCGGGTGCGGGCGGCCGGGATCGGGTTCCCGTACTCGCTGACGGTGGCGCTGTTCGGCGGCACGGCCCCCTATATGGGCACGCTGTTCAAGCAGCTCGGGCACAGCGGTCTTTTCCCCTGGTACGTGGCCGCGCTGTGCGTCGTGTCGTCGGTCGTGTACGCGCGCCTGCCGGAGTCCGCCCACCGGGAACTGGACCGATGAGCAGCATCCCGGGCCCGCCCCGATCCCGAGCCGCTAGCCGCGTGCCTTCCAGTAGCCGCAGAACGTGACGCGGTCCTTGGGCACGCCGCCCGCCACCCAGTGCCGGCGCAGGCCCGTGGCGAGTGCCGACTCCCCGACGACCCAGCCGTAGAACTCGGCGTCGGGCAACGGCAGTTCGACCGCGCGGGCCAGTTCCGCCGCGCCCGGCCGCGCCGGTGCCCGCGCCGGCGTACGGTCCACCCAGACGATCTCGACGCCGGACGGCGCGGCCAGTGCCCGCCGGTCCTCGGGCGCGGGCACCTCGACGACCGCCGTGCCGGTGATGTCGCGGGGCAGCGAGGCGAGGACGCCGGCGAGCGCGGGGAGCCCCGACTCGTCGGCAGCGAGGACGACGTGGCGTACGCCTTCGGGCAGGCGGAAGCCGATGCCCTCGTCGACGAGGACGACGGTGTCACCGGTCGCGCAGACCTCGGCCCACGCGGTCGCCGGTCCGGCGCTCTCGCCCTCGGCGGGGCCGTGCAGGACGAAGTCGACGTCCAGCTCGGGGCCTTGGGGGCCGTCCGGGCGGTGGGCACTGACGGTGTAGTTGCGCAGGACGGGGCGGGCGCCCTTGGGCGCGGCGAGCATCTTGAGGTAGCCGAGGGCGGTGAGCCGGCTCGGCACCCGTTCCAGGGACGCGGCGCTGCCCTCGGGCGCGGGCAGGAACAGCCGGAACCACTGGTCGTAGCCGAGCGGTTCGAACCGTTCGATGTCACCGCCGCCGAGCGTGACGCGCGCGAAGTGCGGGGAGAGCCGCCGGCGGCGCAGGACGTGCAGGCGCAAGGCGCCTTCCGTGCGCGGGGCGGTACGGGCGGCGGTGAGATTTCCGCGCTGCATGGCGGGGCTCCTAGTGGTGCTGGGGGGCGAGGAGGTCGTGGATGCGGGGGCCGACGTCGCGGGGGCTGAGCGCGGGGGCGCGGAAGGCGACGCGTACGTCGTCGGGGGCGCCGGCGCGTTCGAGGCGCAGGACGAGCCCGGCGCGGTCGAGGCGGAGCGGGCGCACGTCGTGGACGCCGGTGAGGTCGCCGCGCCGGGCGTAGTAGGCGAGCTGGACGAGGAGGTCGCCGTGGCCGGTGTCGAGGTGACCGAGGAGTTCCGCCTCGTGGGCGGCGAGCGGGTCGGGCGCGGCGGCGGCGAGGGCGGCGACGTCGAGGGGGCGGACCTGGTCGCCGCGGGTGGACAGGGCGGCGCGGGCGGGCCGCAGCAGGAGTGTGCCGGGGCCCGCGACGGTGAGGCGGCCGCTGAGGGAGAGGCGGGCGCGGACGCGTTCGCGCAGGGCGACGGGCGCGACGTCGGTGAACTCGGCGAACACGGCGAGGCCGGACGACGGCCCCGCCGCGATCTCGCCGGCGAGGCGGGCGTCGGCGGGGTCGAGCAGCAGGAGGCGGGCCGCCGCGTCGACCGTGTGCAGGGTGACGCGGTCGAGGCGGCTGCGGGCGTCGGTGCTGGTCAGGGCGAGCGAGTCGGCGGCGGCGATGATCGTGCGGGCCCGCTCGGCGTCGGTGGGCTCCGGGGTCGGGGCCGGGGGCGCCGGGGTCGGGGGCGTCAGGGGGTGAGCCATCTCCACTCCTCAAGGTCAGGTAAGGCTTACCTTACTTAACGCGGAGTGGTGTGGACACCCGGGGTCCGTGATCAGGCGCCCGGCGCGGCCCCCGGCCGGGTCAGGCGCGCGGCCCCCGGCCGGGTCAGGCCAGTTCGCCGAGGACCTCCCAGGTGCGCAGCCGGGCGTCGGCGCCGCCCTGCTCGGACGCCGAGATCACCACCTCGGTGGCGCCCGCGTCCCGGTACCGCCGCACGGCGTCCACCAGCGTCTTCTCGTCCCCGACGACGGCGAGGTCCGCCGCGCCCGCGTGCCCGCCCTGCTCGATGACGCGCGCGTACGAGGGGATGGCGTCGTAGAAGGAGAGGTGCGCGGCGAGCTTGTCCCGTACGGAGTCGGCCTCGGCGCCCGAGGCGACCACGGCCGGGACGAACGCGACGACGCGCGGCGCCGGGCGCCCGGCCTCCTCGGCGGCCCGGGTCAGTTCGGGGACGATGTGCCGCTCCAGAGCGCGCGGCCCGGCGAGGTAGGGCAGGATGCCGTCCGCGAGCCGCCCGCTGACCCGCAGCGCCTGCGGGCCCATCGCGGCGACGTACACCGGCACGGCAGGCTCGGCGCCCGGCACGCGGGCGGGAAGCGGGGTGCGGGCGGTGAGGAGTTCACCCTCGAAGTCCACTTCGCCCGTCTCCAGGATGGGTCGCAGCGCGGTGAGGAACTCGCGCAGCCGGGCCACGGGCCGCTCGAATTCGAGGCCGAACGCGCCCTCGGTGAACAGCTTTGTGCCGAGCGCGAGCCCGAGCCGGTAGCGCCCGCCGGTCGCCGCCTGCGCGGTCTGCGCCTGGCTCGCCACGAGCAGCGGGTGCCGGCCGAAGACGGGCAGCGCCGAGGTGCCCACGTCCAGGCCGGGGACCGCGCGGCCGACGAGCGCGGCGACGGTCGGTGAGTCGTAGCCGAAGGTCTGGCCGAACCAGACGGAGGTCAGTCCGGCCGCCCGCGCCTCGCGGGCCTGGCGGACCGCGTCGTCGAGGAGGAGGGTGCCGCCGGTCGTGTCGAGAGTCGCTCCCACAGTCATACGGGCGTCAACACGGGCCGCGCGCCGGGCGATTCCTGCGATGCGTGAACAGCGTGTGACAGCTCGCGCGGGCGCCGGGAACGGACGCCGGAACACGGCCGCGGGTTGCCGTCCGGGGCCACCGGCGGAAACCTGCACAGCGGTTGCGCAGCGCGGTCACTTCGGTTCACAAAAATCCATTGCATGATGCAGCGGACGTCACCCATTGATGCGCGACTGTCCCCTTTGTTGAATGCCGTCGCCGCCTTCCCGCAATTCATGCGGTGAAGGTTGTGAAGGGTGTGGCACGGCCCGGTGAACAACCCGTCACGTGACCGCAATTGGGCTCGCACATCCCCTCTGACCGGCGACCTTCCGATTGGATGTGCGACGCGTCGGCGTGCTTTGATCCACGGCATCGCGGAACGGCGACGGATTCGGTTCCGCCCGGATCCGACGCGTCCCGCGTTTTTCGAAATACCCAGACATACCCATGAGAAGGGCGGCTCACATCATGAGCAACACCCCCCAGGTCGAGACCGTTGAGATTTCCGACGCCGAGCTGGACAACGTCTCCGGCGGCCTCGTCGGCGGTGTCGTCAGCTCCGTCACCGGCACGGTCGACTCGGTCGCCCCGGTCTCCGGCGTGGTCAACGGCCTGACGGGCACCGTCGAGGGCCTGACCGGCGTGAACACCGGCGCCGTCACCGGCCTGGTCGCCGGCCTCTGAGCACGATCCGACGGATCGTCGCGCCGCCCGCCTGACAGGGCGCCGCACCCCGGCCTCGGGACCAGCCAGGTCCCGGGGCCTTCCGGGCGTCCGGGACCCCTTTCCGTGCGCCCGGCCGGGCGTCCGGGACCCTTTTCCGCGCGCCCGGGCCCGAACGAAGCAAGGGATAAGACCGCGTGCAGTTCCGCCAGCAGGCTCTGTCCAAGCTGCAGTCCCCGGAGGAGCTGGACCTCCCGGTGCGCCTCGCCCGGCCGCAGGGGCTGCTCGTCCTCGCCGTCACCGTCGTCGTCATGGCCGCCGCGTGCGTGTGGGCCGTGACCGGTTCCGTCTCCTCGACGCTGAAGGCCGGCGGCATCCTCACCTACGGCAAGGGCAGTTACGTACTCCAGACCCCCGTCACCGGGCAGGTCACCGGCGTGTTCGTACGGGAAGGGCAGCGGGTCGCGGCCGACGCGCCGCTGCTGAAGGTGCGTACCGCGCAAGGCGTGCGCGCCGTACGGGCCATCGACGCGGGCCGGGTCACGGCGCTCGTCGCCCGCGTCGGCTCGGTCGTCACGACCGGCGCCGATGTCGCCACCCTGGAACGCACCGCCTCCCCGCGCGACCCGCTGCTCGCCGTCCTCTACGTCCCCGCGACCGGCGCGGCCACCGTGCCCCGGGGCGCGTCCGTCGACCTGAGCCTGCCCGCCGCCCAGCGGTACGGGGTGCTGCGCGGGCGCGTGCAGGAGGTCGGGCGCGGCGCGCAGACGCGGCGGCAGGTGAGCGACTTCCTCGGCGACCGGGAGCTGGCCGGGCAGTTCACGAAGGACGGGCCGCGCGTCCCCGTCGTCGTACGCCTCGATCCGTCGTCCGCGACGCGGTCCGGGTACGCCTGGTCCACGCCGGACGGGCCGCCGTACGCCCTGACCTCCATGACGCTCGCCTCCGGCGCCGTGCACCTCGCCGCGCAGCGCCCGATCGATTGGCTGCTGCCGTGACCGCGCCCGCCCCGACCCCGCTGCCGCCCGCGGGCCACGGCCGCCGCCGGGCCCGCCCCGCTCCCCCGCCGCCGGGTCGGCGCGGGCGGGTGCGCACGCCGACCGTGCTCCAGATGGAGGCCGTCGAGTGCGGGGCCGCAGCCCTCGCCATGGTCCTCGCCCACCACGGGCGGCACGTCCCGCTGGAGGAGCTGCGCATCGCGTGCGGGGTCTCCCGCGACGGCTCCCGCGCGAGCAACGTCCTGAAGGCGGCCCGCAGTTACGGTATGACCGCCAAGGGCATGCAGATGGAACCGGCCGCGCTCGCCGAGGTACGCGGACCGGCCATCCTGTTCTGGGAGTTCAACCACTACGTCGTCTACGACGGCATGGGCCGGCGCTTCGGGCGGCGCGGGGTGTACATCAACGACCCTGACAAGGGCCGCAGGTTCGTGCCGATGGAGGACTTCGACACGAGCTTCACCGGCGTCGTCCTCGTCCTGGAACCCGGCGACGGCTTCCGCAGGGGCGGGCGGAGGCCCGGTGTCCTCAAGGCGCTGCCCGGCCGGCTGCGCGGCACGACCGGAACCGTGCTCGCCGCGCTCCTCGCCAGTCTGCTGCTGGTGGCGGTCGGCGCGGCCGTGCCCGCGCTCAGCCGCACCTACATCGATCTGTTCCTGATAGGCGATCAGACCTCGCTGCTGGGCGCCCTGTTCGCGTCGATGGGCGCGATGGTGGCGCTGACGGCGGTGCTCACCTGGCTGCAACAGGCGAACCTGCTGCGCGGCCGGATCCTCTCCTCGACGCTGAGCAGCGCCCGCTTCTTCGGGCATCTGCTGCGGCTGCCCGTCACGTTCTTCGCACAGCGCAGCCCGGCCGACCTCGTGCAGCGCCTCCAGTCGAACGACGCGGTGGCCGAGACGCTGGCCCGCGATCTGACGGCCGCGGGCGTCGACGGCATCGTCGTCCTGCTGTACGCGGTCCTGCTGTGGACGTACGATCCGCAGCTCACGCTGGTCGGCGTCGGGATCGCGCTGCTCAACGTGGTCGCCATGCGGGTCGTGGTGCGGCTGCGCGCGACGGGTACGCAGAAGCTGCGCGCCGACACCGCGCGGCTGACCAACACCTCGTACACCGGGCTCCAGTCCATCGAGACGATGAAGGCGACCGGCGGCGAGAACGGCTTCTTCCGGCGCTGGGCCGGGCAGCACGCGACGACGCTGGAGGAGCAGCAGCGGCTCGGGGTGCCGAGCGCGTGGCTCGGGATCGTCGCGCCGACGCTGGCGACGCTGAACAGCGCGCTCATCCTGTGGATCGGCGGGCTGCGCGCGGTCGAGGGGCATCTGTCGGTGGGGCTGCTGGTCGCGTTCCAGGCGCTCGTGACCCGCTTCACCGCGCCGCTGACCAGGCTGAACGGTGTCGCGGGCCGCATCCAGGACTTCGCGGCCGATGTCGCGCGCCTCAAGGACGTCGAGAACTTCCCCGTGGACGCGCTGTACGCGCGGCCGGGCGCGGAGTCCGAGACGCGGCGGCTGACCGGGCACGTGGAGCTGACGGAGATCACGTTCGGCTACAGCCCGCTCGACAAGCCGCTGCTCGACGGGTTCTCGCTGACGGTCGGACCGGGGCAGCAGGTGGCCCTGGTCGGCGGCTCGGGCAGCGGCAAGTCGACGGTGTCGCGGCTGATCTCGGGCCTGTACGCGCCGTGGGAGGGCGTCATCCGCGTCGACGGGCGGCGCCTGGACGAGATCCCGCACGGGGCGCTCGCCGCGTCGGTGTCCTTCGTCGACCAGGACGTCTTCCTCTTCGAGGGCAGCGTCCGCGACAACGTGGCGCTGTGGGACCCGTCGATCTCCGACGAGGCGGTCGTGGAGGCGCTGCGCGACGCGTGCCTGTACGACGTGGTGGCGCGGCGGCCCGGCGGGGTGCACGGGCGGGTCGAGCAGGACGGCCGCAACTTCTCGGGCGGGCAGCGCCAGCGCCTGGAGATCGCGCGGGCGCTGGTGCGGCGGCCGAGCATCCTCGTCCTGGACGAGGTGACGAGCGCGCTGGACGCGCTGACCGAGCAGACGGTCATGGACAACATCCGGCGGCGCGGCTGCGCCTGCGTGGTCATCGCGCACCGCCTGAGCACCGTCCGCGACAGCGACGAGATCGTGGTCCTCGACCACGGCCAGGTCGTCGAGCGGGGCCGTCACGAGGAGCTGGTCGCGGCGGGCGGTGCCTACGCGGAGCTGGTCAGGGAGCACTGAAGTGACGTACGTGGAGCAACAGTTCGGCACGCCGCACGCGTCCGAGCAGGTCGTCGCCGCGTTCGGCGGGCTCGGCGCCGCGGTGGACTGCGCGGGGCTGCGGACGCTGCCGCTGGAGGGGCCGCACGTGCTGTGGCTCGTGACGGAGGGCGCGCTCGACCTGTTCGCGGTGGGCGCGCGGGGCGAGGGGCACTGGCACTTCCTCGGCCGTCTGGAGCCGGGCACGCTGCTGCTCGGGCCGGTCGAGGGCACCCGGCACACGCTGGTGGCGCGCCCGCTCGCCGGGTGCGGGGTGCGGCGCGTGCCGCTGCGGGAGCTGCCGTACCGGCCGGCCGCGCAGGACGGTGCGTACGACGTGGCGTGGAGCCTGTTGGAAGAGGCGTTCGCGCTGGGCGTGGGTCGCGGGCAGCGGGTGCTGTTCGAGGCGCCGTTCAACGAGCACGCCGGGCACGCGGCGGACGGTGAACTCCTCGGCGGGGACGAGGTTTTGTGGCCGCAGGTCGAGCCGGGCAGCGTGCAGTACGGGTCGGCGTACGCGGCGGACGCGGCCGCCGATCTGCTGGTGGACGCGGCGCTGTGGCAGCGGATGGTGAACCAGCAGTATCGGCTGCTGGCCACGTTGGACCGGTGGATCGAGCGGCTGGAGAGCGCGCACGAGGACCGGGCGGCGGCCGGCATCCGGGCGGGCGAGGCGGTGCGCGAGCAGGCGGACCGGACGCTGCTGGCGTCGATCGGCAGCGGCCGGCGGCGCGAACGGGGCGGCGGCGCCGGGGCGGACGCCACGTACGCGGTGTGCAAGGTCGTCGCGGACGCGGCCGGGATCACGCTGGTGGAGCCGGGGCACGGCGGCGCGGTCAGCGACCGCGTGGACCCGGTCGAGCGGATCGCGGTCGCCTCCCGGGTGCGCAGCCGCCCGGTGCGGCTCGCCGGGCAGTGGTGGAAACGGGACGCGGGCCCGCTCGTCGGGTTCCGGGCGGCGTCCGGGGCGCCCATCGCGCTGCTGTGGCGGCGCGGCGGATACGAGGTCGTACATCCGTCGGGCGAGCGGCGCACCCGCGTCGACGCGCGGCTCGCCGAGGACATCGAGGAGCGGGCGGTGATGCTGTACCGGCCGCTGCCCGAGGGCGCGTTGACGCCCGCGCGGCTGCTGCGGTTCAGCCTGCGGGCGGCGGGCGGTGACGTACGGCGGCTGCTGTTCGCGGGGCTCGTGACGGTGGGGCTCGGGGCGCTGGTGCCGGTGGCGACGGGCCAGGTGCTCGGCACGTTCGTCCCGAACGCCCGTACGGAGCTGATCACGCAGGTCTCCCTCGCGGTGATCGTGGCGGCGGTGGTGTCGGCCGCGTTCCTGCTGATGCAGAACCTGACCGTGCTGCGGGTCGAGGGACGCGTGGAGAGCGCGCTGCAACCAGCCGTGTGGGACCGGCTGTTGAGGCTGCCGACGCGGTTCTTCACGCAGCGTTCGACGGGCGAGCTGGCGTCCGCCGCCATGGGGATCAGCGCGATCCGGCGGCTGCTGTCGGGCGTGGGCCCTGTGGTGGTGCAGTCGGTGACGGTCGGCGCGGTCAACCTGGTGCTCCTGCTGCTGTTCAGCGTGCCGCTGGCGCTCGCCGCGCTCGGCATGCTGGCGCTGGTCGCGGCGGTCTTCCTCACACTCGGCCTGTTCGAACTGCGCTGGCAGCGACAGCTGGTGGAGCTGACGAACAAGCTGAACAACCAGGCGTTCCAGACGCTGCGCGGGCTACCGAAGCTGCGGGTCGCGGGCGCGGAGAGCTTCGCGTACGCGGCCTGGGCCAAGGAGTTCGCGCGCAGCCGCGAGTTGCAGCGCAGGGCGGGCCGCCTCAAGAACGCGACGGCCGTCCTCAACGCCGTGTACCTGCCGCTGTGTTCGCTGCTGATGTTCATGCTGCTGGCGGGGCCGGCGCGCGGGTCGCTGTCGGCGGCGGCGTTCCTCACGTTCAACACGGCGGTGACGATGCTGCTGACGTCGGTCACGCAGCTCACCGGGGCGCTGATCTCGGCGGCGGCCGTGCTGCCGATGTACGAGCAGATCAAGCCGGTGTTCGACGCGGAGCCTGAGGTGCGGGGCTCGGCGACCCAGCCGGGCGAGCTGTCCGGCGCGCTGGAGGCGCGGGGCGTGTCGTTCCGCTACACCGACGACGGGCCGCTCGTCCTGGACGACGTGTCGCTGTCGGTGCGGCCCGGCGAGTTCGTGGCGATCGTCGGCGAGAGCGGCTGCGGCAAGTCGACGCTCCTGCGCCTGCTCATCGGCTTCGACGCGCCGACCTCGGGCAGCGTCCTGTACGACGGCCAGGACCTCGCCGCGCTCGACCAGGCGGCGGTGCGGCGCCAGTGCGGGGTCGTCCTGCAGAACGCGCAGCCCCTGAACGGGTCGATCCTGGAGTGCATCTGCGGCGCCGAGTCGTTCACGCCGGAGGAGGCGATGGCGGCGGCGGAGATGGCGGGCCTCGCGGACGACATCCGGCGGATGCCGATGGGCCTGCACACGATGATCTCCGGCGGCGGCGCGATCTCCGGCGGCCAGCGGCAGCGGCTGATGATCGCGCAGGCGCTGGTCCGGCGGCCCCGGCTGCTGTTCTTCGACGAGGCGACCAGCGCCCTGGACAACGAGACGCAGCGCACCGTCATCGACAGCACGCGCGCGCTGAAGGCGACCCGGATCGTGATCGCGCACCGGCTGACGACGGTGCTGGACGCGGACCGGGTGGTGGTGATGTCGGGGGGCAGGATCGTGCAGGAGGGGCCTCCGGCCACGCTCCTCGCGGACCACCACGGCGCACTGCACGCCCTGGTCCGCCGCCAGCTGGCGCACTGACGTAGGGGAACGGCTCGCGCCTCGCGCGTTACCGATGATTCCCGGGCGGTGAAAGGGTCACTCTTCTTGGACGCGCCGACGCGCGCACGTACCGGCGCACGACGCGCCCGTCACGGAAGGGTGACCCCCATGAGCCACACCGCCGCCTTGGCCGAGATCCTCGCCCCGCACGTCACCAAGGGCCCGGTCCCCGGCGCCGTCGCCCTCGTCAGCGCCGGGGACCGGGCCGAGGTGGCGGTGGCCGGGCACGCCGACACCGAGGGCACGGCCCCGCTGACCCGTGAGTCGGTCTTCCGGATCGCCTCCCTCACCAAGCCGGTGATGGCGGCGGCCGTGCTGACGCTGGTCGAGGACGGCTCCCTCGCCCTGGACTCGCCGGTCGCGCACTGGCTGCCGGAGCTGACCGCGCCGCAGGTCGTGCGCGACCCGCACGGCCCGGTCGAGGACGTCGTCCCCGCCGCCCGCCCGATCACCGTGGCCGACCTGCTCACCTTCCGCTCCGGCTGGGGCTTCGACGCCGACTTCTCGCTGCCGGTCACGCAGGCGGTGTTCGCGCTGATGGACCCGTTCGCGCCGCAGCGCCTGCCGGACCCGGACACCTGGCTCGCCGCGCTCGCGGGCACGCCGATGCGCGCCCACCCGGGCCGGATGTGGCTCTACAACACGTCGGCCGACATCCAGGGCGTCCTGGTCTCCCGCGTGACGGGCACCCCGCTCCAGGACGTGCTGGCCGAGCGGATCTTCGCGCCGCTCGGCATGAAGGACACCGGGTTCGTGGTGCCGGAGGCGGCCCGCGACCGGTTCACCTCCCTGTACGCGCCGACGCCGGAGGGCGGGGCGCAGCTCGTGGACACGCCGGACGGGCAGTGGACGAGCCTGCCCGCGTTCCCCTCGGGCGCCGGCGGTCTCGTCTCCACGGTGGACGACCTCTGGGCGTTCGCCCGCATGCTGCTCGACGGCGGCGGCCCGGTGCTCCGCGCCGACTCGGTGCGCCGGATGACGAGCGACCACCTGAGCGCCGAGCAGCGCGCGGAGAGCGAGCTGTTCCTCGGCGGGCAGGGCTGGGGGTACGGGGGTGCCGTGGACGTGGCGCCGCGCGAGCCGTGGGAGGCGGTGGGCCGCTACGGCTGGACCGGCGGGAGCGGGTGCAGCATGCACGTCACGCCGCCCACCGGGGAGACGGTGATCCTGCTCAGCCAGTACACGATGACCGGGCCGACGGCGACGCGGCTGATGCGGGACGTGTGGGCGTACGCCGTCGCCGCGCGCTGAGCCGCTGGGCCGCCCAGGCGCTGAGGCGCCGAGCCAGGGAGCCACCGAAACGCTGGCTCCCTGAGCCGCTGGGCCTGAGCCGCTGAGCCCCGTGCGGCCCTTCCGGCCCAACCGTACGCGCCCCGGCCGTTGACAGAGCACCGTCACCCTAGGCATCGTCGTGCTCGAAGTTGCGTGAAATGAAGGATGTTCAAGCACAAGAAAACACACGCATCCCCCCACGGACACACGGCCCGGGGCCAGCGGCCCCCGACGGAGTGGAGTAGCACCGTGCACAGTTGGCAGAGGCGGCGCCGGCGCCGACGTACCAGAACCGTCCTCGGAGTGTGCGGCGCCGCCGCGCTGCTCGGCGCGGGCCTGCTGGCCGCCCCGGCGCAGCCGGCCCGCGCCGCGACCCCGGGCGGCGGCACTCTGGACGCCGACCACACGAGCGTGACCTGGCAGTCCCCCACGTATCCGGCCGGCACGGTCGACAGCCCCGCCAAGTGCCCGCCCCTCGCGGACGATCCGGACGGCAAGGTGTGCGACCGGTTCGAGCTGAAGGTGAACGTCCCCGAGGGGTACTGGGACGACAATCCCGAGGGCGGTGTACCCGTCTCCGTCGAGTGGGCGAAGCAGCCGAGCGACGACTTCGACATGTACGTGTACGACGACGCGGGCAAGCAGGTCGCCTCCAGCGCGGGCACCGCCGACCCCGAGGCGACCGTCATCCCGAAGGCGAACGGCACGTACCACGTGGTCGTCGTCCCCTACGACGTGCACGACAACTCCTTCGTCGGCACGGCCTATCTGCCGCGCACCACGGACGCGGGCGACCTGACCTCGTTCAAGGGCGGCAAGGGCCGCTACGAGATCGCGGCGGGCTCCCTGAGGGCACGCGCCGACTTTCTGACGGGTGGTCAGCTCCGGCTCCAGGCCGACCCGTCCGGTGACTTCAGCGATCCGGCGGCCGGGCAGATCGTGCGCAAGCAGCCCGCCCTCGACCCGCGCACCACATCGTTCGACGCGGGCTCCTACTACGGCATCCGGACGTCCTCGGCGGTGCTGCGCGTCTACAAGAAGCCGCTGCGGTTCGGGCTGTACAAGGCCGACGACCGCACCCGGATCTGGCAGGAGGACAAGCCGCTGCGCTGGTCCACCGGCGGCATGCGGCAGAGCCTCGCGCGCGGCGACGACGAGCAGTTCTTCGGCGGCGGCGAACAGAACGGGTCCTTCTCGCACCGCGACAAGACCGTGCGGGTCGCCAACAACACGGACTGGAACGAGGGCGGATACCCCAACTCCCAGCCGTTCTACCTCTCTTCGGCGGGCTACGGCGTCTACCGCAACACCTTCGCGCCCGGCGTCTACGACTTCGGCCCCTCGGTCCACACCGGGCAGCAGGAACGCCGCCTGGACGCCTACTACTTCCTCGGCGACGCCAAGCAGGTCATCGGCAAGTACACCGCGCTGGTCGGCAAGCCGTTCATGCCGCCGGTGTACGGGCTCGAACCCGGTGACGCGGACTGCTATCTGCACAACGCCAACCAGGGTGAGCGGCACACGCTCGACGCCCTGAAGGTCGCCGACGGCTACGTACAGAACGACATGCCGCTCGGCTGGATGCTCGTCAACGACGGCTACGGCTGCGGGTACGAGAACCTGCCCGAGGCCGCCAAGGGCCTCCAGGACCGGGGCGCGCAGCTCGGCCTGTGGACCGAGAACGGCATCGACAAGCTCGCCGAGCAGGTCAAGGCGGGCCAGCGCGTCGCCAAGCTGGACGTCGCCTGGGTCGGCAACGGCTACGGCATGGCCCTGGACGCCTGCGACAAGGCCAAGGCCGGCATCGAGGACAACAGCGACGCGCGCGGGTTCGTGTGGATGCCCGTGTCGTGGGCGGGCGCGCAGCGCTGCGCGGTGCTCTGGTCCGGCGACCAGAAGCTGTCGTGGGACTTCATCCGCTGGCAGATCCCGACCTACGCGGGCGCCACGATGTCCGGGATCGCGTACAACACGGGTGACGTGGGCTCGATCTACTCGCACGACGCGAAGATGTTCGCGCGGGACCTCCAGGCCAAGACGTTCCTCCCGGCGATCATGACGATGGACGGCTGGGCCCGCGACCTGACCACGGGCAAGAAGACCAACCAGCAGCCGTGGGTGGACGGCGAGCCGTACACGTCGATCAACCGCAAGTACCTCCAGCTGCGCGAGCGGCTGCTGCCGTACCTGTACACGCTGGCGCGGCAGGCCGCCGGCACCGGCGTCGGCGGGGTGCGCCCGCTGTGGCTGGAGTACCCGCACGACGCGAAGACGCTGGGCGCGCAGGCGAAGTACGAGTACCTGGCGGGCGACGACTTCCTGGTCGCGCCGGTCTACCAGGACTCCGACACCCGCGACGGCATCTATCTGCCGAAGGGCACCTGGACCGACTACTGGACGGGCAAGCAATACCGGGGCCCGACCACGATCGACGGCTACCACGCCCCGCTCGACACGCTCCCCCTGTTCGTCAAGTCCGGGGCGATCGTGCCGATGTGGCCGAAGGGCACCACGTCCTGGAAGTCCCGCGACAAGGGCGAACTGGGCTGGGACGTGTACGCGCCGGAGCACGGCAACAGCACGTACACGCTGTACGAGGACGACGGCGTGACCCGTGACTTCGCCAAGGGCGCCGCGGCCACCCAGAAGGTCACGCTCGACGCGCGGCCGGGCGCGGCGACCCTCGACGTCGGTGCCAGCAAGGGCAGTTACGCGGGGAAGGTGGCGGCCCGCGCCTACACCTTCACCGTGCACGGGCGGGAGCGGCCGCACCGGGTGACGGTCGACGGCCGTGCCGTACCGGCCGCCGACTGGTCCTACGACAGCGCGTCCGGGGTGACGACCGTGCGCACGGCGGCGCTGCCGACGGACCGCGGCTTCACCGTGCGGCTGCTCGGCTAGGCCCGTCCTCGGATCAGGCCGCATCAGGCCGGATCAGGCCGTGGCCCGGGCCCTGCCCCGCAGCTCCCCCTTGAGGATCTTCCCGGAGGGGTTGCGGGGCAGGGCGGCCACGGGCACGAAGCGGCGCGGCACCTTGAAGTTGGCGAGCCGCCGACGCGCCCATCTCGTCAACTCGTCCTGCCAGTCATCGAGTTCGGCGAGGTCCGGGGCGGTGCCCGGCGCGGGCACGACGAACGCGACGCCGACCTCACCGAGCCGTTCGTCCGGCGCGCCGACGACGGCGGCCTCGCTGATGCCGGGGTGGCCGACGAGGGCCTGTTCGACCTCGGCGGGATAGGCGTTGAAGCCGCCGACGACGTACATGTCCTTGAGCCGGTCGGTGATCGACAGATAGCCGCGCGCGTCGAGCACGCCGACATCCCCGGTGTGCAGCCAGCCGTCCGCGTCGACGGCCTCGGCGGTCGCGGCGGGGTCGTCGAGGTAGCCGCGCGTCACCGTGTAGCCGCGCACCTGGACCTCGCCTGGCGTGCCGGGCGGACAGGGCGTGCCGTCGGGCCCGGCGATCCGCAGTTCGGTGCCGGGCAGCGCGGGGCCGACGGTGCCGGCGAGGGTCGCCACGTCGGAGTCGACGGGGCAGATCGCGACGACGCCGCTGGCCTCGGTCAGTCCGTACGCGGTGAACACGGCCCGCACCCCGAGCACTTCGCGCAGGTCCGCGATGAGGCCGGTGGGGATGGTGGCGGCGCCGGTGCCGACCATGCGCAGCGAGGTCAAATCGCACTCCTCGCGGCGCGGGTGCCGCAGCAGGCCGTGAAAAACGGTCGGGGCGCCGGTGAGTACGGTGACGCGTTCCTCGGCGACGCGGCGCAGGACGCGGTCGGCGTCGTACACCTCCTCGGGGAGCATGGTCGCGCCGCGCAGCAGGCAGGCGACGACGCCCGCCTTGTAGCCGAAGGTGTGGAAGAAGGGGTTGACGAGGAGGTAGCGGTCGCCGCCGGTGAGGGTGGTGCCGGTGGCCCAGGCGTCGAAGGCGCGTACGGACTGGCCGTGGCTGGTCATGACGCCCTTGGGGCGGCCGGTGGTGCCGGAGGTGTAGAGGATGTCGCAGAGGTCGTCGGGGGTGAGGGCGGCGGCGCGCCGGGCCCGTTCCGCGTCGGGCACCGATTCTCCTGCGGCGAGGTAGTTCTCCCAGGTCAGCGGGTCGTCGGCGGTGCCGCCGCGCAGGACGACGGTCGCGGCGAGTGCCCCCATGTCCTCGCCGGAGGCGGCGAGCAGGTCCGCGTAGTCGGTGCCGAGGAAGCCGCGTTCGGTGAACAGCAGGCGGCAGCCGCTGCGGCGGACGATGTCGGCGGCCTCGGCGGCCCGGTAGCGGGTGTTGAGGGGGACGAGGACCGCGCCGGCCTGGACGGCGCCGAGCGCGGCGACGATCCAGTGCCGGCTGTTGGGCGCCCAGATGGCCACGCGGTCGCCGGGCCGTACGCCGTGCGCGAGGGCGGCGCGGGCGGCGGCGCGCACCCGTGCGGCGAGGTCGTCGAACGTCCAGCGGACCTCGTCGTCGACCAGCGCCTCGCGCGGCCCGAAAGCGCGGGCGGCGGCGTCGGGCAGGCTCGCCAGGGTCAGCGCGGCGACGTCGGTCACGGTGACGTCGGTCGGGGTGCTGGTGGTCATGTACGGGGCCTCCCGGACGCCGTCCGCCCCAGGCGGGGCGCGGGGTGTGCTGCGGTCACCGCGCCATCTCACGCCGGGGCGGGGCCGGGGGCGAGGGGGCGTTCCCGGTGAGCGGGAGCGCGCGCTCCCCGGCGGTGCGCGGCGCGCCTAGGGTCCCGGCATGACTCAGCACTGGGACCACACCTACGACGTCGTGGTGGTCGGTTCGGGCGCCGCCGGGTTCGCCGCGGCGCTCACCGCCGGACTGCGCGGACTGTCCGCCCTGATCGTGGAGAAGACCGAACTGTACGGCGGTTCGACCGCGCTGTCGGGCGGCGCCATCTGGGTGCCGGACAACTTCCATCTCAAGGCCGCCGGGCTGCCCGACTCGCGGGAGCGGGCGCGGCGCTATCTGGCGGCGACGGTCGGCGACCGGGTGCCGGGCGAGCGGCTCGACGCGTATCTGGAGTACGGGCCGCGCATGGTGCGCGAGTTCCACGACCGTACGCTGGTGCGCTTCATGTACACCGACGGGTACAGCGACTACTACCCCGAGCGGGACGGCGGTTTCGCGCGCGGCAGGTCCGTCGAGCCGCAGTTGTTCGACGTGAAGAAGCTGCGCCCCGGCCAGCGGGCGACGCTGCGCCGCAGCCATCTGCCGACGCGGGGTCTGACGATGACCTCGTACGACTTCCGGTATCTGAACATGGTGATGCGGACGGCGAAGGGCAAGGCGACGGCGCTGCGGGTGGGGGCGCGGTCGGTCCTCGCGCGGCTCGCGGGGCGTGAACTGATGTCGCTGGGCGGGGCGTTGATCGCGCGGATGCGGTATTCGCTCGACCGGCTCGGCGGGGACCTGTGGCTGGAGACTCCGGTGACGGGGCTCGTCGAGGAGGGCGGGCGCGTCGCCGGGGTGCGGGTGCGCCGGGAGGGGCGCGAGGTGACGGTCGGGGCGCGCGGCGGTGTCGTCCTCGCGTCCGGCGGCTTCTCGCACGACCAGCGGCTGCGCGAGAAGTATCTGCCGCACCCGACGGACACGGCGTGGACGATGGCGGCCGAGGGGCAGACCGGCGACGGCCTGGAGATGGCCGTGGAGGCGGGCGCGGCGACGGATCTGCTGGACAAGGTGTGGGGCGGGCCCGCGGTGCTGCCGCCGGGGGCGCCCTCACCGTTCTTCCTGGTCGCGGACCGCGCGATCCCCGGCATGATCATCGTGGACGGTGCGGGCCGCCGGTACGCCAACGAGTCGTTGCCGTACCACGAGTTCGTGGACGCGATGTACGCGCATCACACGCCGGAGGCGTCGACGGTCCCGTCGTGGCTGATCCTGGACGCGGTGTCGAAGGCCCGGTACGTGTTCGCGGGCCTGTTCCCCGGGCAGGCGCTGCCGAAGGAGTGGCTGGAGGCCGGGTTCGCCCATCGGGCGGACACCGTCGAGGAGTTGGCGGCGCGGGCGGGCATTCCCGCGGGGGCGCTGCGGGCGACGGTGGACCGGTTCAACGGGTTCGCGCGGGAGGGCGTGGACGGTGACTTCGGGCGCGGCGCGAGCGCGTACGACCGCTACTACGGCGACCCGACGCTGAAGAACCCGAATCTGCATCCGCTGGAGAAGGGCCCGTTCTACGCGATTCCCGTGCACCCGGGCGACATCGGCACGAAGGGCGGCGCGGTCGTGGACCGGGAGGCGCGGGTGCTGCGCGAGGACGGTTCGGTCATCGCGGGCCTGTACGCGTCGGGGAACGTGTCGGCGGCCGTGATGGGCGAGACGTATCCGGGCCCGGGGGCGACGATCGGCCCGGCGATGACGTTCAGCTGGGCGGCCGTGAACCGGATCGCCGCCGACCTCAAGGCGGCTGCCTCGTAAGGGCGTTGCGGAACTCCGTGGTGGTGGTGCGCGCTTCCCGTTGTACGGGAGCGCGCTCTGCCGTTCCCTGGCGCGGGCCCGCACAATCGCGCCCAACACCCGCTTACGGAAGGGCAGGGCGATGACAGAGGGACCGTCTGGGTTGTCGGGGAAGGTCGCGCTGGTGACGGGGGGTGCGCGCGGGATGGGCGAAGCCACGGCACGGATGCTCGCTGCGCGCGGCGCCCGCGTCGTCATCGGGGACGTGCTCACCGAGGAGGGCGAGCGGGTCGCCGCCTCACTCGGCGGTGACCGGGCCCGCTTCACCGCCCTGGACGTGGCACGCCCCGAGGCGTGGGACGCGGCGGTCGGCGTCGCCGTGGACGCCTTCGGCCGGCTCGACGTCCTCGTCAACAACGCGGCGCTCTACACGACATCGCCCATCGTGGACGAGGACCCCGCCCAGCTCGAACGCATCCTGCGCGTCGACCTGATGGGCCCCTTCCTCGGCATCCGCGCGGCGGCCCCCGTCATGCGGATGACCGGCGGCGGCTCCATCGTCAACGTCTCCTCGCAGGCCGGACTCCAGGGCATCTGGGGGCACGGCGCGTACGGCGCGGCCAAGTGGGGGCTGCGGGGCCTGACGAAGACGGCCGCGCTGGAACTCGGGCCGGACGGCATCCGCGTCAACTCCGTGCACCCTGGGGCGATCGCCACGGCCATGACCGCGCATCTGGAGGGCAAGGAGCATCCGGCGGCGCCGCTCGGGCGGATCGGGGAGCCGGAGGAGGTGGCGCGGCTCGTCGCGTTCCTCGCCGGCGACGAGTCCTCGTACCTGTCCGGCGCCGAACTCGCCGTGGACGGCGGGGCGTCGGCGGGCCGCATGCCGGTCTTCCCGCCGAAGGGCGGTGCGCGGTGAACGCCGTGCCGACGCCCGAGGTGCGGGCCGTCATCGACGCGGCGAGCGCCGCGTTCCCCGCGCTGGGCACGGAGGTCACGCGGATCGAGGACGTCCGCGCGTTCCTCGCGGCGCGGCCCGCCGCCCCGCCCTCCGACATCGCGGTCGCGCGCGTCGAGGACCGGGACGCGGACGGGGTACGGGTGCGGGTGTACGACCCGACGGACGGGGCGCCCGGCACTCCGGTGGTCGTGTTCGCGCACGGCGGCGGGTTCTGCCTGTGCTCCGTCGACTCCCATGACGGGTTCTGCCGGGCGATGGCCGTGGAGGCGCAGGCCGTCGTCGTCTCCGTCGACTACCGTCTCGCGCCCGAACACCCCTTCCCCGCCGCGCCGGAGGACTGCTATACGGCACTGCTGTGGGCGGCGCGGGAGTTCCCGGGGCGGGCCCTCGGGGTCGCCGGGGACAGCGCCGGGGCGAATCTGGCGACCGTCATGGCGCTCATGGCCCGGGACCGGGGCGGGCCGGCGCTCGTGTGCCAGGCCCTGTACTACCCGATGCTCGATCCCGACCGCGCCGGGGTCTCCCATCGGCGCAACGCCACCGGGTACTTCCTCACCGCGGATCATGTGCGCTGGTACTGGGACCGGTACGTGCCTTCTTCCGCGGGGCGGGGGGAGCCGTACGCGGCGCCGCTGGAGAACGCGGAGCTGGGCGGGTTGCCTGCGGCTCATGTGGTGACGGCGGGGTTTGATCCGCTGTGCGATGACGGGCTTGCGTATGGGCGGGCGTTGGCCGAGGCGGGGGTGGAGGTGCGGGGGGTTCATCATCCCGGGATGTTTCATGGGTTTCTGTCCATGGCCGGGGCGTTGCCTGCGGCGGGCGCTGCGCGCGCGGAAGCCTTCAACACCCTGCACGCCATGCTCCGCCCGGCACCCTGAACTCCGTCCCCTGCCCATGACCTGCGGCACCCGGCGACTCCGGTGAGGCCTGATCCCGCACTTCCCCGCGCCCCTCAGGTGGGCGGGTGGCCCCGGCCGGTGGGAATCCTCGACTCTCGTCGTGGCCGCTCGCGCAGTTCCCCGCGCCCCTGGGTGAGTGGGTGGCTCCGGCCGGTGGGTTTCCTCGACTCTCGTCGTGGTTGCTCGCGCAGTTCCCCGCGCCCCTAGGCAGGTGGGCCTGCCCGTGGTCTTGATCCGCGACTTTCGTCGTGGTTGCTCGCGCAGTTCCCCGCGCCCCTGGAGGGGCGACTGCGTCGCCACCTCCTCCCGGAGGCAGCGGGAGGGGCGACTACGTCGCCCGCCCCCGCCGGGAAGCTGGGGCCGGGCCCCGCTTCCCTCAGGGGAAGCTGCACGAAGTGCATGCTTCAGGGGCGCGGGGAACTGCGCGAGAAGCCCCACCGGCCGAAAGATGACCACGCACGGTCGTGCCCCGAAGGGGCGCGGGGAACTGCGCGACCAGCCACCCACCGGCCCGCAGGTGAACGACCACGACCAGGGGCAGCGCCCCCTCAGGGGCGCGGGGAACTGCGCGATCAGCCCCCACCGGGCAGGGGCGGCGGCCCGAACCCAAGATCAGGCGGTGAGGAACGTGAAGCCCTTGTAGCCCGCGGCGGCGACCTCGTCCAGGATGTCCTGGTAGACCTTGAACCCGCCGACGAACGGCATGAACACCCGGGGTTTCCCAGGCGTGTTGGCCCCGAGGTACCAAGAATCCGCCCGCATGAGAAGCGTCGCGGACGCCCGCTCCCCGCACTCCCGCACCCACGCCTCCACGGCGTCCCCCGTAGCCTCCACCCCGGCCAGCCCCCGCTCCCGCAGACACCCCAACAGCGCCGCCAGCCAGTCGACATGCTGCTCCCCGGCGAGGACCACGTTGACCATGACGCTGGGGCTGCCGGGCCCGGTGAGGTTGAAGAAGTTCGGGAAGCCGTCCGTCCCGAGCCCGAGATACGTACGCGGCCCGTCCGCCCACGCCTCCCTCAGCGTGCGCCCGCCCCGCCCCCGTACCTCGATCCGGTCCACGGAACCGGTCATCGCGTCGAAGCCCGTCGCGTACACGAGGACATCGAGGTCGATGCGGCTGCCGTCCGCGAGGACGACCCCGCCGGCGTCGATCCGCTCGATGGGCCGGTGCCGCAGGCTGACGAGCCGGACGTGCGGCTGGTTGAACGTCTCGAAGTACGCCGAGTCCGTCACGATGCGCTTGGTGCCGATCGGGTGATCGCGCGGGATGAGCAGGTCGGCGGTCTCGGGGTCGTCGATGCGGGCCCGCACCTTCTCCTCCCAGAACGCGCGCGCGGCGTCGTTCGCGGCGAGGTCGGTGACCTGGTCGGGGAACGTCTTGGAGTACAGGACGCCGCCGAGCCGCCACCGCTTCTCGTACGCGGCACGCCGCTCCTCCTCGCTCACCTCGAACGTCTTCTTCGGGTGCGTACGGAACGGCGAGCCGCCGCCGGACAGCCGGGCGAGGCGGCGCCGTTCGGCGTACCCCGCTTTCAGGGCGGCCCGCTCCGCGTCGTCCAGCGGCCTGTTCCCGGCGGGGATGGAGAAGTTGGCGCTGCGCTGAAACACCGTCAACTCCGCTGCCCGCGCCGCGATCTCGGGCACCGACTGGATGCCGGAGGACCCCGTGCCGATGACGCCGACCCGCAGGCCCGTGAAGTCGACGCCCTCGTGCGGCCATTCACCGGTGTGGTAGGCGGGCCCGGCGAAGCTGTCGGCACCCGGGATGTCGGGCCGCTGGGCGCGGGAGAGGCAGCCGACGGCGAAGACGACGTAGCGGGCGGTCAGTGTCTCGCCGGCGTCGGTGCGCACGGTCCACGTCAGGCTCGCCTCGTCGAGTTCGGCGCTGAGCACGCTGGTGCCGAAGGTGTAGGAGCGGCGCAGGTCGAAGCGGTCGGCGACGTGTGAGAGGTAGCGCATGATCTCGGGCTGGGTGGCGTACTTCTCGCTCCAGTCCCACTCCTGCTGGAGGTCCTCGTCGAAGGAGTAGGAGTAGTCGAAGGACTCCACGTCGCAGCGGGCGCCGGGGTAGCGGTTCCAGTACCAGACACCGCCCACGTCGGCGGCGCGTTCGAAGGCGCGGACGCGGTGCCCCTGGCCGCGCAGGGTGTGGACGGCGTACAGGCCGGTGACTCCGGCGCCGACCACGACGACATCGGTGTCCGTGTCGGTGCCGGTGTCGATGCGGGTGGCCTCGGTGTCGGTGGCGGGGCGGGGCTGATGGGACACGGGGCGGCTCCTCGGCGCGGGTCCGGCGGGCAGGGACAGCCGGTAGCGTCGCAGCGCCGCCCGCCCCCGGGCACGGCCCCCTTCCCGTTCACCGGGAACCCCCCGCTACCCCTCCCCCGCGCGCCGCCCCCGCTCCAGTTCCTCCAGGTCCGCGAGCAGCCCCGCCGCCAGATCGTGCTCGGCGCGGTGGTACCGCTCGGCCCACCGCATGATCAGCCGGGTGTACTCCCAGCCCCCGTCCTCGACGGCCTCCTCGACGCGCCCGGCGGCTTCCTCGGCGCGGGCCAGCGCGTCCTTCTGGTGCTGTACGAGGATGCCGCGCACGGTGTCCTCGTCGAGCAGGTGCCCGAGCCACACCCGCAGCATCGGCCCGTGTTTGAGGACCGGCGGCGGCACCGGTGTGCGCTCCGCCCAGCGCACGAGGGCGTCGCGGCCGGCGCCGGTGATGGCGTACACGCGTTTCTCGCGGTCGCCGGTCTCCTGGGCGACGAGGCGGGAGGTGGCGTAGCCGACGCGTTCGAGGCGTTTCAGCTCGCCGTAGACCTGGCTGACGGACGGGCTCCAGTAGAAGAACGTCAGCGCGTAGTCGGCCCACTGCTTGGCGTCGTACCCGGACAGTTCCTCCCCGAAGGAGAGCAGGCCGAGCATGGCCCAGCTCGTGGGCGGAAGCGCGGGCCCCTCGGCCGGTTTCTCGGGCATGCCCCCGAGTCTATGCACCCGCCGCGAGCTGCGATTTCGGGCCCCGGGCCGCCGTTCCCGCTCACCGGGAACGGCCGCTCGCCCCGCGCGGGACCGCTCCCCTACGGTCGGCCGCGTCACCGACCCACCAGACCTGGGAGCGCGCCCCATGCTCACCGAAGCCCAACGCCACGAGGCGGCGGACCGGCTGTGGACCGCCGAGGCGGACCGCGCGCCGATCCCGCCGCTCGTCCGGGACTGGCCGGCGGCCGACGCCTCCGACGCGTACGGCATCCAGCTCGTCACCATCGCCCGCAAGCTCGCCGATGGCGCCCGTGTCACCGGGCACAAGGTGGGCCTGTCGTCGCCGGTCATGCAGCGCATGATGGGCGTCGACGAGCCGGACTACGGGCATCTGCTCGACACGATGGAGCTGTCGTCGTCGGTGCCGGTCGCGCTCGACCGGTACTGCCGGCCGCGCGTCGAGGTGGAGATCGGTTTCGTGCTCGGCGCGGACCTGCCCGGCGAGGACTGCACGCCCGCCGACGTGCTCGCCGCGACCGAACGGGTCGTGCCCGCCATCGAGTTGATCGACTCGCGGATCGCCGACTGGGAGATCACGATCGTCGACACGATCGCGGACAACGCCTCCAGCGCCGGATACGTGACCGGCACCGGACGCGACCCGCGCGGCCTTGACCTCGGCGCCGTCGAGGCCCGGCTCACCGAGGGCGGCACGCTGCTCGCCGAGGGGCGCGGGGACGCGGTGCTCGGCGATCCGGCGGCGTCGGTGGCGTGGCTGGCGCGGACGGTGGCCCGGTTCGGTGTCGAGCTGAAGAAGGGGCATCTGGTGCTCCCCGGCTCGTGCACCCGCGCCGTGGACGTGGCCCCCGGACGCACGTACACCGCCGCTTTCTCGGACCTCGGTGCGGTCTCGCTGACCTTCGACTCGCCCCAATAGACCCAGGTGATACGGACCATGACGCAACGTCACACCGCTACGGCGGCCATCGTCGGCTCCGGCAACATCGGCACCGACCTGCTGTACAAGCTCCGCCGCTCCCCGCACATCGAGCCGCGCTGGATGATCGGCGTGGACCCGGCGAGCGAGGGCCTGGCCCGCGCCCGCGGGCTCGGGCTCGACGCCTCGCACGAGGGCGTGGACTGGCTGCTCGCCCAGGACGAACTGCCCGATCTGGTCTTCGAGGCGACCAGCGCGTATGTGCACCGGGCGAACGCGCCGCGTTACCGCGAGGCCGGCATCCGCACCATCGACCTGACGCCCGCGGCCGTCGGCCCCGCGGTCGTGCCGCCCGCGAACCTCACGGAGCACCTCGACACCGACAACGTCAACATGATCACCTGCGGCGGCCAGGCCACCATCCCCATGGTGTACGCGGTCTCGCGGGTGGTGCCGGTGGCGTACGCGGAGATCGTCGCGTCCGTGGCGAGCGTGTCGGCGGGGCCCGGCACCCGGGCCAACATCGACGAGTTCACGCGGACCACCGCGCGGGGCATCGAGGAGATCGGCGGGGCCGCGCGCGGCAAGGCGATCATCATCCTGAACCCGGCCGACCCGCCCGTCATCATGCGCGACACGGTGTTCTGCGCGATCCCCGAGGACGCCGACCGGGACGCGATCGCCGCGTCGGTGGCCGAGGTGGCGGCGCAGGTCGCCTCGTACGTGCCGGGCTACCGGCTGCGCGTGGAGCCGCAGTTCGACGAGGCGCGGCCGGAGAACGGGGGCATGGCGCGCGTCGCCCTGTTCCTTGAGGTGGAGGGCGCGGGCGACTATCTGCCGCCGTACGCAGGCAACCTCGACATCATGACGGCCGCCGCCACGAAGGTCGGCGAGGAGTTCGCGAAGGGGATCACCAAGTGAGCGGCTACTCGGCACAGTGGGACATCCGCGTCACGGACTCGTCGCTGCGCGACGGTTCGCACGCCAAGCGGCACCAGTTCACGACCGCGCACGTACGGGACATCGTCGGCGCGCTCGACGGCGCGGGCGTGCCCGTGATCGAGGTGACGCACGGCGACGGACTCGGCGGCTCCTCCTTCACGTACGGCTTCTCGCACACGCCCGAGCAGGAGCTGATCAAGGAGGCGGTGGCGACCGCGCGGCGGGCGAAGATCGCGTTCCTGATGCTGCCGGGCCTCGGCGTGAAGGACGACATCCGGGCCGCGCACGACAACGGCGCCGCGGTCTGCCGCGTCGCCACGCACTGCACGGAGGCCGATGTGTCCGTGCAGCACTTCGAACTGGCCCGTGAGCGGGGCCTGGAGACCGTCGGCTTCCTGATGATGGCGCACTCCACGACGCCGGAACGGCTGGCGGCGCAGGCCCGGAACATGGCGGACGCGGGCTGCCAGTGCGTGTACGTGGTGGACTCGGCCGGCGCGCTGCTGATGGACGACGTCACGGACCGGGTCGGGGCGCTCGTCGCCGAGCTGGGCGCGGACGCGCAGGTCGGCTTCCACGGGCACGAGAACCTGGGTCTCGGCGTCGGCAACTCGGTGGCGGCGATCCGGGCGGGCGCCCTCCAGATCGACGGTTCGACCCGCCGGTTCGGGGCGGGCGCGGGGAACACGCCGGTCGAAGCGCTGGCCGCCGTCTGCGAGAAGATGGGGGTTCGCACCGGCATCGACGTACTGAAGATCATCGACGCGGCCGAGGACGTGGTGCGGCCCGTGATGGACGACGAGTGCCTGCTCGACCGGATGTCGCTGACGATGGGGTACGCGGGCGTCTACTCCTCGTTCCTCAAGCACGCCTTCCGGCAGGCCGAGCGCTATGGCGTCTCCGGCGCCGAGATCCTCCTCGAAGCGGGCCGCCGCCGGCTGGTCGGCGGCCAGGAGGACCAGCTCATCGACATCGCCGTCACGCTCGCTCGGGCCGGCGCGTGACTCGCTCGCCTCTCTCGACAGCGGTTCTCTCACCAGGGTTCTCCGACAAGGGAGTTGTCGCCATGACGACACAGGATCGGCACGACGAGGTGCGGGTCATCGACGCGGGCACGGCGCCCGCCCGGTACGCGCGGGGCTGGCACTGCCTCGGGCTCGCCCGCGACTTCCGCGACGGCGGGCCCCACGAGGTCAGCGCGTTCGGCACCAAGCTCGTCGTCTTCGCGGGCGAGGACGACGACACGCTGCACGTGCTGAACGCGTACTGCCCCCACATGGGCGGCAACCTCGCGCACGGCACGGTCAAGGGCGACACGGTCGCCTGCCCGTTCCACGACTGGCGGTGGAAGGGCGACACGGGCCGCTGCGCCGCGATCCCGTACGCGCGCCGGGTCCCGCCGCGCGCCCGCACGCGCGCGTGGACGAGCCGGGAGCGCAACGGGCAGCTCTACGTGTGGCACGACCCGGAGGGCGCGGCGCCGCCGCCGGAGCTGGAGATCCCGGAGATCGAGGGCGTGCACGGCCCGGACGCGGGCGCGTGGTCGGACTGGTCGTGGAACGCGATCCACGTCTCCGGCTCCCACTGCCGCGAGATCGTCGACAACATCGTGGACATGGCGCACTTCTACTACGTGCACTACTCGTTCCCCACGTACTTCAAGAACGTCTTCGACGGCCATGTCGCCACCCAGTACATGGAGTCGGCGCCGCGCCCGGACGTGGCCATGGACACCCTGTCGGGGGCGGGCGGGCTGCGCTCGGACGCCTCGTACTTCGGCCCCTCGTACATGATCGACAAGCTGTGGAGCGATGTCGGGGGCGGGGTGGAAATGGAGTCGGTGCTGATCAACTGTCACTACCCGGTGGACGCCGACTCGTTCGTCCTCATGTACGGCGCGATCGTGAAGAAGCTTCCCGGGATGACCGACGAACAGGCCGCGTACGCCGCCGAGCAGACGTCGGTGGGGCTCGCCAAGGGCTTCGAGCAGGACGTGGAGATCTGGCGGAACAAGACCCGCATCGACAACCCGCTCCTGACCGAGGAGGACGGCCCGGTGTATCAACTGCGGCGCTGGTACGAGCAGTTCTACGTCGATGCCGCCGACGTCAAGGACGAGATGGTGCGCCGCTTCGAGTTCGAGGTGGACACCCGGCACGCCGGTGAGGCGTGGCGGGCCGAGGTCGCCGCGAACCTCGCGGCCCGCGAGGAGTGAGCGCCGTGGTCCCCGTCGAGTGCGGCGCCTGCGGTACGCAGGTGCTGTGCGAGAAGTTCAGTGACGTCCACCTCCAGGTGCAGTGGACGAGCGAGAGCGCGGCCTCCTGTCCCCGGATCGCGGAGCGGGGGGAACTGCCCGGCCGGGTGCGCGGGTGCGCGGAGCTGCGCGAGGCCGTCCGGGACGCGGTGGCGTGCGGCCGGCTGACCGTGACGGCGCGCCCCGCCGAGCCGGTGCCGGGGCGGTGAGCGGGGGTGCCTGAGCCGCTGCGCCTGACGGTGGCCGAGGTCGTACGGGAGACCGCCGACGCCGTCAGTGTCGTCTTCGACGCGCCCGATCTCCCGTACCGCCCGGGGCAGTTCCTCACCCTGCGGCTGCCGGGCGGCGGCGCCCGCTGCTACTCGCTGGCCGGGTCGCCGCACGCGGGGCGGCTGCCCCGGGTGACGGTGAAACGGGTGCCGGGCGGCGCCGGGTCCGGGTGGCTGTGCGAGCGGCTGCGCGCCGGTGACGAGGTGGAGGCGCTGCCCCCGGGCGGCACGTTCACGCCGGCGTCGCTGGACGCGGACGTGCTGCTGGTCGCCGGCGGTTCGGGCATCACCCCGTGTCTGTCGATCGCCGAGTCGGTGCTGTACGCGGGCGCCGGCCGGGTCGCGCTGGTGTACGCCAACCGCGACGAGGCGTCCGTCATCCACGCCGGGCGGCTGCGGGAGCTGGCGGCGCTGCGTCCGGGACGGCTGACGGTCACGCACTGGCTGGAGTCGCTCCAGGGCCTGCCGACGCGGGCGGACCTGACCGCGCTGGTCGCCCCCTACGCCTCCCGCGAGGCGTTCCTGTGCGGGCCGGTGCCGCTGATGGACGCGGCACGGGACGCGCTGACGGCGGCGGGCGCCTCGCCGCGCTCGGTGCACCGGGAGCGCTACTTCTCCCTCGGCGACGACGTGTTCGCCGCCGCGCCCCGGGAGCCGCAAGAGCCCCGGGAGGCCCAGGAAGCCGACGCGGACGCGGCCAGCGCGGACGTGCTCCTGGACGGGGAGCGGCACCGCGTGCCCTGGCCCCGGCAGACACCGCTGCTGGACGCGCTGCTCGCGGCGGGCGTCGGGGCGCCGTACTCGTGCCGCGAGGGGGCATGCAGCGCGTGCTGTCTCCGGGTGGAGTCCGGCGAGGTGAAGATGGCCCGCAACGACGTGCTCGACGACGAGGACATCGCGGACGGCTATGTCCTCGCGTGCCAGGCGCTGCCGCTCAGCGCCCATGTGGAGGCGACGTACGAGTAGCGCGCCGGTGGGCGGGGTGAAGGGGCGGGACGCCCGAAGACGCCCCGCCCCTTCACCCTGCCCTCACGCCGGACACCCTGCCCCGCACGGACACCCTGCCCCGCCCCCACCTATAACCGTCCCGCCCCTCACATCCAGTTGCCGGAGCGGGCCCAGCTCAGTACGGCGTCCATCGCGTCGGGCAGATGCGGCGCCGGCGTCTCCACGGGCTGCGCCGCGCGATGGGCGGCGCGTCCGGGACCGTAGAGCCGGCCCCAGATGGCGCGGGCGGTGGAGTGCAGCAGCGGCGCGAGGCGTTCGAGGGCCCGCTGCCCGCCCATGCCGGAGACGGAGACGGCGGCGACGGCCCGGCCCGCGCCGCGCAGCGGGACGGCGGCGCAGACCAGGCCGCGGAAGGTCTCCTCGCGGTCGTAGGCGATACCGCTCTCGCGCACCTCGGCGAGCTGCCCGCGCAGCAGGTGCGGCCGGGTCACGGTGCGCGCGGTGCGGGCGTGCAGCCCCGCGTCGATCACGCGCCGCACGTCGGCGGGGGCGCCGAAGCCGAGCAGGGCCTTGCCTGCGGCGGTGCAGTGGGCGGGCAGCCGGGCGCCGACGCGGCTGGGCAGCGCCTGGTCCTCCAGGGCGCCGATGCGCTCCAGGCAGACGACGTCGGTGCCGTCGAGTACGTAGAGCTGGACGAGGCGGCCGGTGGTGTCGTGGAGTTCGTCGAGGAGCGGGAGGGCCGCGCGGACCAGGCGGTTGTGGTGGACGGCGAGTCCGCCGTGCTCCAGGATGCGCATGCCCATGCGGTAGTCGCGGCCCTCGCGGTCCAGCCAGCGCAGTTGGACGAGCTGGTCGAGGATGCGGTGCGCGGACGAGCGGCTGAGCCCGGAGCGCTGGATGACCTGGGTCAGCGAGAGCCTGGGATGGGTGGCGTCGAAGGCCCCGAGGACTCTCTCCGCCTTCTGGAGCAAGGACAGCGGCGACGCCGCGACGGGCTGCTCGATGACGGCTTCAAGCACAGCAAACCCCCAGTTCAGCGGGTGTCCGGATGGTGAGCGGCCGCGTGGGGCGGCATGGTCCGGACGATGCCACGCCGCCCGGCGCGCCGGGAAGCACCGCGCACGAACTATTTCTATTAGAAATACCTTCGGGTGCGGCGCGGGCGGCCGGGAAGCGGCGGCGCGGCGGGCGCGGGGCCCTTCCCGCTCACCGGGAACGGCCGCTTCTGGCACCCGCGCCGCCCGCCGTACGTTCGCGGACACCGATCACCTCCACCCCGAGAACTCCCCTAGGGGGTCACATGAGTCAGGACTCCACCGCCGCCGTCCTGGACGCCGTGCGGGCGCTGCTGCCCGCGCTGCGCGAGCGGGTCGCCGACGCCGAGGCGCAGCGCAAGGTGCCCGAGGCCAGCATCAAGGACCTGGCCGCGGCCGGCTTCTTCCGGCTGCTCCAGCCCCGCAGGTTCGGCGGGTACGCGGCCGACCCGACCGTCTTCTTCGACGCGGTCCGCGAGATCGCGCAGGCGTGCGGCTCGACCGGCTGGGTCGCGTCCGTGGTCGGGGTGCACCCCTGGCACCTGGCCCTGTTCGACCCGAAGGCGCAGGCCGAGGTGTGGGGGGAGGACGGCGAGCGCGCCGACACCCGGATCTCGTCCTCGTACGCGCCGACGGGCAAGGTCACCGTCGTCGAGGGCGGCTTCCGGATCTCGGGGCGCTGGCACTTCTCGTCGGGCTGCGACCACTGCGAGTGGGTGCTGCTCGGCGGCCTGGTCCTGGACGCCGAGGGCAAGCCGGTCGACATGCGCACGTTCCTGCTGCCGCGCCCGGAGTACACCGTGGACGACGTGTGGGACACGGTCGGGCTGCGCGGCACGGGCTCCAACGACATCGTCGTGGACGACGTGTTCGTGCCCGAGCACCGCGCGCTCTCGTTCGGCCCGGTGACCGCGCTCGACGTGCCGGGCCACGCGGTCAACCCTGAGCCGGTGTACCGGCTGCCGTACGCGTCGGTGTTCACGACGACGATCTCCACGCCGATCACCGGCATCGCGCAGGGCGCGTACACGGCGTACGTGAACACGACACGGGAGCGCATCCGGGTCTCGTACGGGCAGCGGGTGGCCGAGGACCCGTTCGCGCAGGTGCGGATCGCGCGGGCGGGCAGCGACATCGACGCGGCGTGGGCGCTGCTGCGGCGCAACATCGCCGAGCTGTACGCGCACGCCGAGCGCGGCGAGGAGCTGCCGCTGGAGCTGCGCGGCCGCACCCGCCGCGATCAGGTGCTCGCCACCGAGCGGTGCACGGAGGCGGTGGACCTGCTGATGGAGAACGCGGGCGGCAACGCGATGCGGGTGGGCGGCAATCCGGTGCAGCGCGCCTGGCGGGACTGCCACACCGGGCGCGGGCACGCGGCGAACGACCCGGAGCGGGCGCTGATGATGCACGGCCAGATCACGCTGGGACTCGACGTTCAGGACACGATGCTGTGACGACGTATCAGGAAACCTCGCGGACCGTGAAAGCGAACGGTCTCACCGTCCACTACCACGAGGCGGGCCCCGCGGACGGGCCGGTCGTCGTGATGCTGCACGGCGGCGGCCCCGGCGCCTCCGCCTGGTCCAACTTCGGCCGCAACCTGGCCCCGTTCGCGGCGGCCGGGCTGCGCACGCTGCTGATCGACCAGCCCTGCTTCGGCCGTACGGACAAGCCCGAGCCGGACACCGACTACTTCACGTTCTCGGCCCGCACGGTCGTCGCCGCCCTCGACGAACTCGGCATCGCACAGGCGGACTTCGTCGGGAACTCGCTCGGCGGCGGTACGGCGACGCGGCTCGCCCTGGACTTCCCGGACCGGGCGCGCCGGCTGCTGCTGATGGGGCCGGGCGGCATCTCCGTGAACCTGTTCGCGCCGGACCCGACCGAGGGCATCAAGAAGCTGTTCGCGTTCAACGCGGCGGCCGAGCCGACCCGGGAGCAGATGCGGGACTTCCTGTCGACGCTCGCCTACGACACGGCCGTCGTCACGGACGCGTTCGTCGAGGAGCGCTATGCGCAGGCCGTCGATCCCGACGCGCGGCTCGGCGCGACCCGCATGGGCGCCTCGTTCGCCGACCCGGCGTGGGCCGAGCGGACGATGTTGTGGCGCGAGGCGCACCGGCTGACGCAGCCGGTGCTGCTGACCTGGGGGCGCGAGGACCGTGTGAACCCCATCGACGGCGCGCTGGTCGCCCTGAAGACCATCCCCGATGTGCGGCTGCACGTCTTCCCGCGCTGCGGGCACTGGGCGCAGACGGAGAAGTTCGACGAGTTCAACCGGCTCGCCGTCGACTTCTTCACGCACTGAGCCCCCAAACTCCCCCGCCCCTCCTTCGAGTTCAAGGGACCGACATGGACATCCGCGCGCTCGGCTATCTGCGCATCGAGACCACCGACCTGCCCGCGTGGCGCACCTACGTCCTGGACATCCTCGGCATGGTCGAGGCCCAGGGTTCGACGGACACCCAGCTCAACACGCGTATCGACGACCGTGTCCACCGCTTCCAGTTCGTGGCCGGCGCGAGCGACCGGCTGCTCGCCGCCGGGTTCGAGGTGGCGAACGCGGCGGCCCTCGCCGCGGCCCGCGCCGAGCTGGAGGGCCATGGCGTGGCCGTGAAGGAGGCGGACGCGGCGCTCCTCGCCGACCGGCGCGTGCAGGGCGCGCTCCTCTTCGACGACCCGGCCGGCAACCCGGTCGAGCTGTACTGGGGGCAGGCGCAGGACCACACCCCGCTCGGCACCCCGTACGGCAACCGCTTCGTGACCGGGACGCCGGACGCGCCGGGTTCGCTGGGCCTCGGGCATGTGGTGCTGCCCGCCGTGGAGGTGGAGGAGACGCTCGACTTCTACGAGCGGGTCCTCGGCTTCCAGCTCCGGGACTCGATGCGGTTGCCACCGGTGGCGGTGCCGACGGGCCGGCCCGGGCAGGACACGTACCGCATGCACTTCCTCTCCCCCAACCGGCGCCACCACAGCCTCGGCCTGTACCCGGGGGCGCTGCCGCCGGGGATCGTGCACTTCATGGTCGAGCTGGAGACCCTGGACGACGTGGGCTACGGCCTGGACCGGATGAAGCAGGCGGGCATCCCGATCGCGTCGTCGCTCGGCCGGCACTCCAACGACCACATGGTGTCCTTCTACGCGCAGGCCCCAGGCGGCTTCCAGGTCGAGTACGGCTGGGACGGCCTGGTCGTGGACCCGGCGACGTGGACGGCGAAGGAGATCACGTCGGACAGCCTGTGGGGCCACGAGTGGAACGGCTGACGGTGCCGTTCGCGGTACGGGACTTCCGCGACGCGCTCGGCCGGTTCGCGTCCGGGGTCACGGTCCTCGCGGGCCTCGACGCGTCGGGCCTGCCCGCGGGTCTCGCCTGCCAGTCGTTCGCGTCGCTGTCGCTCGACCCGCCGCTGGTGGTGGCGTGCGTGGCGCGGACCTCGACGAGCTGGGCCCGGCTGCGCCCGACGGGCCGGTTCACGGTGTCGATCCTCGCGGACGACCAGAAGGACGTGTGCCGCAAGCTCGGGCGGCCGGGCCCGGACAAGTTCGCCGGGGTGCGCTGGCACGCCGGTGAGGGCGGTGGCGTACGGATCGAGGGGGCGCTCGCGCATCTGGACTGCTCGGTGCACGACGCGGTCGGCGCGGGCGACCACGACATGGTGATCGGGCGGGTCGAGGAGCTGTCGGCGCGTCCGACGGGCCGTCCGCTGCTGTTCTACCGGTCGGGCTTCGGCACGGGGAACTTCGGGCGGGAGCAGGAGCGCGAGGTCCTCAGCGACTGGCTGTGAGCGTGACGTGGTGACCGACGTGCCGCGGTGAGGACGATGTACCTCGGTGAGAACGCTGTACCTCGATGAGGACGATGTGCCGCGGTGAGGACGCGGAGAGGGGCCGGACCCGGTGGCGGGTGCGGCCCCTCTCCGCGTGCCGTCAGGCGGCGCGGGCGGCCAGCACGTCGGCGCGGCAGCGGGCGGGGCTCCCCCAGGCGGTGCGCAGGGCGCGGGCCTTGGTCAGCCACAGGCTGAGGTCGAACTCGGCGGTGTAGCCGAGCGCGCCGTGCAGTTGCAGCGCGGTGCGGGCGGCGGCGTACGCGGCTTCGCTCGCCGCACATTTGGCGGCGGCCAGGTCGGCGGGGTCGCGGGTGAGGGCGGCGCCGAGGACGAGGGGGCGGGCGAACTCCAGGCCGACGAGGGTGTCCGCGAGGCGGTGTTTGACGGCCTGGAAGGCGCCGATGGGGGTGCCGAACTGGGTGCGCTGCTTGACGTAGGCGACGGTCCGCTCCAGCAGGGCGCGGCCGACGCCGAGTGCCTGGGCGGCGGTGGCGAGGCGGGCGAGGTGCGCGGCATCGGCGTAGGCGGCGCGGACGGCCTCGCCCTCGGCGACGAGCGTGCCGCCGGGCAGCGGGTCGGCGTGGCGGCGGGCGGCGTCGAGGCCCGGGCGCACGGGCCCGTGTCCGTGGGCGACGGCGAGCGTCCAGGCGCCGCCCTCTTCGCGCAGGTCGAGGAGGGTGTCGGCGGCGTCGGCGTCGAGGGCGCCGGGGCCGGTGCCGGGTGCGGCCAGGGTGGTCGGCGCGTCGCCGGCGAGCAGGGCGTCCAGGAGGTCCTTGCGGTCGAGCGCCGCGTACAGGCGGGCGGCGGCGACGGTCTCGGCGTAGGGGCCGGGGACGGCGTGGCGGCCCAGTTGTTCGAAGGCGACGGCGAGTTCGACGCGCAGGTCGCCGAGGCCGCCCGACTCCTCGGGGACGGCGAGGGCGAACAGGTCGGTGCCGGCGGCCCGCCGCCACAGCGCGCGGCCCGGGCCGGGGTCGCCGGCGGCCCAGGCGCGGGCGACGGCGGGGGTGTCGGCGCCGAGGAGGGCGTCGAGGGTGCGGGCGTAGTCCCGCTGTTCGTCGTCGAGCAGGAAACGCATCAGCGCCGTCCCTTCGGCAGGCCGAGCAGGCGCTCGGCGATGATGTCGCGCTGGATCTCGTTGGTGCCCGCGTAGATGGGTCCGGCGAGGGAGAAGACGTATCCCTCCGCCCAGGGGCCGTCCGCGAGATTCCCGGCCGGGCCTTCGAGGTCGAGCGCGCACTCGTGCAGGGCGACGTCGTACTCGGACCAGAAGACCTTGTTGAGGCTGGACTCGGCGCCGATGTCCTCGCCCGCGAGGGCGCGGCTCGCATGTGCCCAGGTGAACAGCTCGTAGGCGCGGGCGCCGATCACGGCGTCGGCGACCCGGTCGCGCAGGGCGGTGTCGGCGGGGTCGGCGGCCTCGGCCCACTGGCGGGCGAGGCGGTCGGCGGCGGCGAGGAAGCGGCCGGGCGAGCGCAGGGTCAGGCCGCGTTCGCTGCCGGTGGCGGACATGGCGATGCGCCAGCCCTGGCCGGGCTCGCCGATGACGTCGGTGTCGGGCACGAACACGTCGTCGAGGAAGAGTTCCGCGAAGGCGGGCTTGCCGTCGAGGCGTCCGACGGGCCGTACGGTGACGCCGGGCGCGCGCAGGTCGAACATGAGGTACGTCAGGCCGCGGTGGGGGCGGTCCGCGCCGGGGTCGCTGCGGAACAGGCCGAAGGCCCGGTCGGCGAACGCGGCCCGCGACGACCAGGTCTTCTGCCCGTTGAGCAGCCAGCCGCCCTCGGTGCGGCGGGCGGTGGAGCGCAGCGAGGCGAGGTCGGAGCCGGCCTCGGGCTCGGACCATGCCTGCGCCCAGACGGTCTCGCCGCTCGCCATGGCGGGCAGGACGCGGGCGCGCTGCTCCTCGGTGCCGTAGTCGAAGAGGGTGGGGGCGAGCAGGTTGATGCCGTTCTGGCTGACGCGGCCGGGGGCGCCGGACGCGTAGTAGACCTCCTCGAACAGCAGCCAGCGTACGAGGGAGGCGGCGCGGCCCCCGTAGCGCTCGGGCCAGGAGACGACGGACCAGCGGTCGGCGGCGAGGCGGGCCTCCCAGGCGCGGTGCGCGGCGAAACCCTCCTCGGTCTCCAGGGAGGGCAGCGGCTCCGCGGGCACGTGGGCGGCGAGCCAGTCGCGGGCCTCGTCCGCGAAGGCGCGGTCGGCGGGGTCGGTCGCGAGGTCCATCAGGCGCTCGCCTCCTTCTTCATACGGTCGACGTCCATGCCGCCGAGGGAGTCGGCGGCCGTCTCCGCGTTGTGGGCGTGGGCGAGGTGGTGGAGGCCGAAGACGGAGTCGAGGCCGCTGTGCAGGCCCTGGAGGTCCTCGGCCTGGTTGACGGCGCGCTTGGTGAGGGCGAGTCCCATGCGGGGCATCTTGGCGATGCGCAGGGCGAGTTCGCGGGTGGCGTCCGCGAGGTCGGCGCGGGGCACGACCTTGTTGACCATGCCGAGCTGGTGGGCGCGGTCGGCGGGCATGCGGTCGCCGGTGTAGAGGAATTCCTTGGCGATGCGCGGCGGCATGACCCAGGGGTGGGCGAAGTACTCGACGCCGGGGATGCCCATGCGGACGACCGGGTCAGCGAAGAAGGCGTCGTCGCTCGCCACGATCAGGTCGCAGATCCACGCGAGCATCAACCCGCCCGCCACGCACGCCCCTTGGACGGAGGCGACGACGGGCTTGGGCAGTTCGCGCCAGCGGCGGCACATGCCGAGGTAGACCTCGGACTCGCGGGCGTAGCGGCTCTCGGCGCCCTGCTTGTCGCTGTGGTCCCACCACAGGCCGGCCTTGCGCTCGAAGGGCAGATGGGCGTCGCGCCCGGGCGAGCCGATGTCGTGTCCGGCGCTGAAGTGGTCACCTGCCCCGGCGAGGACGACGGCCTTGACGTCCGGGTCGTCGGCGGCCCGGTAGAAGGCGCGGTCCAGGGCGTACGTCATCGCCGAGTTCTGGGCGTTGCGGTAGCGCGGGCGGTTCAGGGTGATCGTCGCCAGCGGCCCTTCGGTCGCGTACAGGACGACGTCGGCGTCCTCGGTGGTGGTCATGTGACAGCTCCCCTTCCCTAACAAGTGTTTGGTAGATTAACCTCCGGCTCGGACATCCGTCGAGCGCCCGGCCCCCACGAAGCGGGACGGGCGCGGACGGCAGGCTCGGGAAGAGGGCAGTCGATGAGCGGACCGCACGGCGGTGACGTGACACGCTTCAGGGCCGAGGCGCGCGCCTGGCTGGACGACCAACTCGCCGGTGAATGGGGCGCCTTGAAGGGGCGCGGCGGGCCAGGGCGGGAGCACGAGGAGTTCGCGGGGCGGCTCGCCTGGGAGCGGCACATGGCGGCGCACGGCTGGACGTGCGTGGGCTGGCCGGAGGAGTTCGGCGGCCGGGGCGCGACGCTGGAGCAGCAGGTTGCCTTCCACGAGGAGTACGCCCGGGCCGACGCGCCGGCGCGGGTCAACCACATCGGCGAGCAGTTGCTCGGGCCGACGCTCATCGCGTTCGGCACCGACGCGCAGCGTGCCCGCTTCCTGCCGCCGATCGTGACCGTCGAGGAGCTGTGGTGCCAGGGGTACAGCGAGCCGGACGCGGGCAGCGACCTCGCGGCCGTGCGCACCCGGGCCGAGCTGACCGATGGCCAGTGGGTGGTGCACGGCCAGAAGGTGTGGACGTCGCTCGCGCACGAGTCGCAGTGGTGCTTCGTCGTGGCCCGCACCGAGCCGGGTGCGCGCCGGCACGCGGGCCTGTCGTATCTGCTCGTGCCCCTCGACCAGCCGGGCGTCGAGGTCCGGCCCATCAAGCAGCTCACCGGGACAAGCGAGTTCAACGAGGTGTTCTTCGACGGGGCGCGCACCGACGCGGGCCACCTCGTGGGCGGGCGCGGCGACGGCTGGCGGATCGCCATGGCGACGCTGGGCTTCGAGCGCGGGGTCTCCACCCTCGGCCAACAGGTCGGCTTCCAGCGCGAGTTGTCCCGCCTCACCGAGCTGGCCCGCACCAATGGAGCCTGGGACGACCCGCTGCTGCGCGACCGTCTGATCCGCGCGGGCATCGGACTTGAGGCGATCCGGGCGACGGCCCTGCGCACGCTCAGCGGGGTCGCCGCGGGCGCGCCGGGACCGGAGGCGTCCACCGCGAAGATCTACTGGGCGACCTGGCACCGCGCCCTCGGCGAACTCGCCATGGACGTCGTCGGCGCGGGCGGCACGCTCGCGGGCGACGATGGCGAACTCGACGAGTGGCAGCGGCTGTTCCTGTTCACCCGCGCCGACACGATCTACGCCGGGTCCAACGAGATCCAGCGCAACGTCATCGCCGAGCGCGTGCTCGGTCTGCCCAAGGAGCCCAAGGGAGTACGCGCATGAGCGACAGCATGAGTGACGGCGTGAGTGACCGTGTGAGTGGCGCACCGCGCGGACAGCAGGCGGCCACCGGTGCGCGTACGGAGGTGAGCGCGCCGCCCGCGTACGAGCCCGGGCACGCGCTGCTCGCCGGGCGGACGGCGGTGATCACGGCGGCGGCGGGCGCGGGCATCGGCGGCGCGACCGCCCGGCGCTTCCTGGAGGAGGGCGCCCGGATCGTCGTCGGGGACGCCCACGCGCGCCGCACGGAGGAGACCGTGAAGGCGCTCGCCGAGGAGTTCGGCGCGGACCGGGTCGCGGGCGCCCCTTGCGATGTGACGGACGAGGAGCAGGTGCGGGCGCTGTTCGCGCTGGCGGACGAGGCGCACGGCGGCCTGGACATCGTCGTGAACAACGCGGGCCTCGGCGGCACCGCCGAGCTGACCGAGATGAGCGACGAGCAGTGGGCGAAGGTCATCGACGTGACGCTCACCGGCACGTTCCGCTGCACGCGCGAGGCGCTGCGCCGGATGCGCGCGACGGGCGGCGGCGGTGTCATCGTCAACAACGCCTCCGTGCTCGGCTGGCGGGCGCAGGCCGGGCAGGCGCACTACGCCGCCGCGAAGGCCGGCGTGATGGCGCTGACCCGGTGCGCGTCCGTGGAGGCCGCCCCGCACGGCATCCGGGTCAACGCCGTGTCGCCGTCGCTCGCCATGCACCCGCATCTGGTGAAGGTGACCTCGCCGCAGGTGCTGGACGAGCTGACCGCGCGGGAGGCGTTCGGGCGGTGGGCCGAGCCGTGGGAGGTCGCCAATGTCATCGTGTTCCTGGCGTCGGGCTACTCCTCGTATCTGACGGGCGAGGTGCTCTCCGTCAGCGACCGGCATGCGTGAACGGGCCGCGCGCCGCGCCGAGTTGCTGGCCGTCGCCGCCGGGGTCTTCGCCGAGCAGGGCTACAGCGCGACGACCGTACGGGTGATCGCGGAGCGGGCGGGGCTGCTCGCGGGCAGCCTCTACTACCACTTCGACTCCAAGGAGGCGATGCTGGAGGAGATCCTGCGGACCTTCCTGACGGACCTGTGGGCGGGCTACCGCACCGTCCTCGACGACCCGGCGCTCGGGCCGCGGGCGACGCTCGCGGGCCTGGTCACCGAGTCGTTCCGGGAGATCGACCGGCACGGCCCGGCCGTCGCCGTCTTCCAGAAGGAGGCGCGGCAGCTCGCCGCGCACGAACCCTTCACGTTCCTCGGGGAGGCGCAGCGCGGGTTCGAGCGGGCCTGGCGCACGACGCTCGAACGGGGCGTCGCCGAGGGCGACTTCCGCGCCGACCTGGACGTACGGCTCGCCTACCGCTTCCTGCGCGACACGGTGTGGGTGGCGGGCTCCTGGTATCGGCCGGGCGGCCGCTACACCGCCGAGGCCGTCGCCGCGCAGTACCTGGCGATGGTCCTGGACGGCATCTCCGACCGCGCCGCGCGGCTCGCGGCAGCCACCGAACCTTCCACGAAAGGCAGTTGACGATGACCGAGGCATACATAGTCGATGCCGTCCGTACCCCGGTCGGCCGGCGCAAGGGCGGACTGTCCGCCGTGCACCCGGCAGACCTGGGCGCGCATGTGCTGACCGCGCTGGTCGAGCGGACGGGCATCGACCCGGCGGCCGTCGAGGACGTCGTCTTCGGCTGCCTGGACACGGTGGGCCCGCAGGCCGGCGACATCGCGCGCACCTGCTGGCTGGCGGCCGGACTGCCCGAGGAGGTGCCGGGCGTGACCGTGGACCGCCAGTGCGGCTCGTCCCAGCAGGCGGTCCACTTCGCCGCGCAGGGCGTCCTGTCCGGCACGCAGGACCTGGTGGTCGCGGGCGGCACGCAGAACATGTCGATGATCCCGATCGCGTTCGCGTCCCGGCAGGCCGCCGAACCGCTCGGGCTCACGGAAGGCCCGTACGCGGGCAGCGCGGGCTGGCGGGCGCGGTACGGGACGCAGCCCGTCAACCAGTTCCACGGCGCGCAGCTCATCGCCGAGAAGTGGGGCATCTCCCGCCGCGACATGGAGGAGTGGGCGCTGCGCTCGCACCAGCGGGCCGTCCGCGCCATCGACGAGGGCCGCTTCGCGCGCGAGACGGTCGCGTACGGAGAGGTGACGGCGGACGAGGGGCCGCGCCGGGACACGACGCTGGAGAAGATGGCGCAGCTCGCGCCGGTCCTGGAGGGCGGCACGATCACGGCGGCCTGTTCCTCGCAGGTCTCGGACGGCGCGGCGGCGATGCTGATCGCTTCTGAGCGGGCCGTACGGGAACACGGGCTGACCCCGCGCGCCCGTATCCACCACCTCTCGGTGCGCGGCGAGGACCCGATCCGGATGTTGTCGGCGCCGATCCCCGCGACGGCGTACGCGCTGAAGAAGACCGGGATGAGCCTCGGCGACATCGACCTGGTCGAGATCAACGAGGCGTTCGCGCCGGTCGTCCTCGCCTGGCTGAAGGAGACGGGCGCGGACCCGGAGAAGGTCAACGTCAACGGCGGCGCCATCGCGCTCGGCCATCCGCTCGGCGCGACGGGCGTGAAGCTGATGACGACCCTGCTGAACGAACTGGAGCGTACCGGGGGCCGGTTCGGCCTCCAGACGATGTGCGAGGGCGGGGGCCAGGCGAACGTCACGATCATCGAACGCCTGTAAGAACCGGAGGGGGCGTGGCCTGGGGCGCCACCCCAGCCCCCGCTCCTCAATCGCCTGAGGGGCTGGAAATTGGCGCTCAGCCCAGCCCCTCAGGGGCGCGGGGAACTGCGCGCCCAGCCACGACGCACCCCGCACTCTGGGGCTCCGCCCCAGGACCCGCTCCTCAATCGCCTGAGGGGCTGGAAATTGGCGCTCAGCCCAGCTCCTCAGGGGCGCGGGGAACTGCGCGGCCAGCCACGACGCAAGCCGGGGACGAAGAACCCACCCGAAGGGGCTGCCACCCAGGGGCGCGGGGAACTGCGCGGCCAGCCACGACGTACCCGCACCCGCAAAGTTCCGCCGCACCCCCCTCATAGCCCCCGCAGACGGCCCAACGCCTCACCGGCCTCAGCCATGACCCGGTCCACCAACTCCTGGCAGGACGGCAGGTCAACGAGCAGCCCCGCCACCTGCCCCGCGGCCATGACCCCACCGCGCGGGTCCCCGTCCACCATCGCCCGCTTCAACATCATCGGCGTATTCGCGGCAAGCAGCACCTGACTCCACGTCAGTTCCTTGCCGTGCCGCATGGCGAGCCCGTCGCGGACCATGCGGGCCCAGTTCATCCCGGACACCTTCCGAAAAGCCGAAGCGTGCCGCACCGCCCGCACCAGCGCCGCCGGCCGCCCCGCCCGCTCCAGTGAGGCGACGAGTTCCGTACGGAGCATGCGGTGCGGGAGCCCGTCGACAGCCGTCGTCACCGTGATGTCCTTGACCCCGGCCTTCAGGTACCGGTCCTTCACCGCGTCCGGGACCGTCGAGTCGGACGTGAGCAGGAACCGCGTACCCATGGCCACACCCGCGGCACCGTGCGCGAGCGCGGCGACAAGCCCCCGCCCGTCCCGGAAGCCGCCGGCGGCGACGACCGGGATGTCGACGGCGTCCACGACCTGCGGCAACAGCACGGTCGTCGCCACCTCCCCGGTGTGCCCGCCGCCCTCGCCGCCCTGGACGACGACCGCGTCGGCGCCCCACGCGGCGACCTTCTCGGCGTGCCGGCGCGCACCGATGGAGGGGATGACGACGACGCCCGCGTCCTTCAGCTCGGCGATCAGCTCGCGGGAGGGCGCCAGCGCGAACGAGGCGACCTTGACGCCCTCGTCGATGATGACGCGGACCCGCTCGCGGGCGTCCCCGGCGTCGGCGCGCAGGTTCACCCCGAAGGGCTGATCCGTACGGGACTTCACCTCCCGTACAGCGGAACGGAGTTGGTCGACGGTCATGGTGGCGGAGGCGAGGACGCCGAGGGCGCCCGCGTTCGCCGACGCCGACACGAGACGCGGGCCCGCGACCCAGCCCATGCCGGTCTGCACGATCGGGTGCCGGACGCCGACGAGCTTGGTCAGCGGGGTCTCCAGCACGACCGGCCCGCCGCTCACGCGGGCACCTCGCGGTGGCGCAGCCCCTTGGGGTCCAACTCCTCGCGGATCAACCGCAGTTCCTCATCGCTCGGAGAGCGGGTGACGGGTACGCCGTCGGGGACGACAAGGTCGAATCCGGTCGCCGCGCGCACGTCGTCGACGCTGACACCGGGGTGCAGGGAGGCGATCCGCATGCGGCGGTCCGGGGTCTCGAAGTCGAGGACGGCGAGGTCGGTGACGACGCGCGGGATGCGGTGGAAACGGGTCGCGGAGGGCCCGGCCGCCGTCGCGCTGTCGTAGCCGACGCCGCTGACCATGTCGACCTTCTCCACGAAGACGCGCCGGGAGTGTTTCGGCACCCAGTAACTCGTCGCGCTGTTCAGGGTGTTGACGGGTCCGCCGCGTACGCCGAGGAGCTGGCGGGTGGGGCGGGCCCAGTCGCCGATGCAGGAGATGTTCTGGTTGCCGTGCCGGTCGAGCTGGCTGGCGCCCATCATCACGTGCCGGTGCCCGCGTGTGACGAACTCCAGGTGCTGGCGGTACGGCAGCCAGCCCTCGGCCTCGCCGCCGGGCCCGACGAGGGTGGCCTCGCCGTCCGTGAGGAGCAGGCCGGGGGCGAAGGTGCGGCGGGCGAGCCGGGCGCCGATGCCGGGGATCAGGCCCATGGGGCTGGCGAGGATCTCGCCGCTGCCGCGCCACGCCTCGGCGCAGGCGATGACGCAGTGGTCGGCGCGCGTGACGCCTTCGGTGGTGGTCGCGGTCATCGGGCGATGCCGCCTTCCTGCTCCTCGTGCCAGGCGCGTACGGCGTCCTGGTACGCCTGTTCGTCGCCGTCGAGGAACCGCGCGCGGAACTCCTCGTACGGTGTGGTCGCGTACAGCTTCTGGAACGCCTCGTCGCGGTCGTGGTCGGGCGCGCAGGACGTGAAGTGGGCGCCGTTCGGGGTCTCGACGACGCCGGTGACGCGGTGCCGTTTGATCAGCAGGGACTGCGGCGGGCCGCCCTTGGCGAGTTCGGCGGGGCCGACGATCCGCTCGCAGGACAGGTACGTCTCGTCGGCGGCCTCGCAGAACAGGTCGTCGAAGTACGGGTCGGGCCCGAGGTAGCGGCCGTTGCCGTGGGCGTCGGCGCGGTTGACGTGGACGAGCGCGGCGTCGAGGCGCAGGGCGGGCATGGCGACGAACGTCTCGCCGTCCTCGTACGGTGAAGTGACCGTCCGCAGCTCGGGGTTGACCCGCATGACGTCCGAGCCGAGTCCGGCCCTGACCGGCATGAACGGCAGGCGGTTCGCGGCGGCGCGCAGCCCCCACATGAACATCGCCTCGTCGATCTCGGTCAGTTCGATACGTCCCTGCTCGCGTGCGGCGCGGAAATGCGGCTCCAGGGGGATGGTGTCGAGGGTGACGAAGGCCGCGACCAGGCGGCGTATCTTGCCCGCGGCGGCGAGCAGGCCGACGTCCGGGCCGCCGTAGGAGACGACGGTCAGGTCGGTGACGTCGCTGCGCAGCAGGGCGCGGACCAGCGCCATCGGCTTGCGGCGCGAGCCCCAGCCGCCGATGCCGAGGGCCATGCCGCTGCGCAGCCGGCTCACGACCTGCTCGGGGGTCATGACCTTGGTGGGGCGGGTGTCGTCGCTCATGCGGATGCGCCTTCCTTGCCGAAGGTGTCGCGGACGCGGTCGGCGACGCCGCTGAGGTTCGCCTCGAAGGTGAAGCCCTGCTCGAAGCGGTAGCTGCGGCGTACGTCGACGGGGTCGATGCCGTTGATCGCGGCTTTGGCGAGCCGCAGCAGGTATCCGTCCTTGGCGGCGATCTCGCGGGCGAGGCCGAGGGCGGCGGCGGGCAGTTCCGCGCGGGGGACGACCTGCCAGACCGAGCCGTGGGCGTGCAGGTCGGCGGCGGTCGCGGTGCGCGAGGTGTAGTAGAGGGTGCGCATGAGGTGCTGCGGGACGAGCCGGGCGAGGTGGGTGGCGGCGCCGAGCGCGCCCCGGTCCAGCTCGGGCAGGCCGAACACGGCGTCGTCGGAGGCGACGATGGCGTCCGCGTTGCCGACGAGGCCGATGCCGCCGCCGAGGCAGAACCCCTGCACGGCCGCGACGACGGGGACCTCGCACTCGTAGACGGCGGCGAACGCCTCCGCGCAGCCCCGGTTCGCGCCGATCAGCGCGGCGTGCCCGGGCTCCCGCTGGAGTTCCTTGATGTCGACCCCGGCGTTGAAGCCCCGGCCGGAGGCGGTCAGCAGTACACAGCGCACGTCGGGGTCGCGGCCGGCGGCGCGCAGCGTGTCGGCGAGGTCGTGCCAGCCGGCCACCGGCAGGGCGTTGACCGGCGGGAAGTCGACGTCGACGACCGCGATCGCCTTGTCCGCCGGGGAGCCGGGACCGGCGGCCCCGGAGCTTTCCGCGTACGAGAGGGAGACAGGCATCAGCGAATCCGCTACCTTCCTACCAAACATTTGTTAGTTGACGAGAAGGTAGCAGTGATGACGCACGAGCAACAGACGGTGGTCGTCACCGGCGGCACGCGCGGCGTCGGCGCCGGGATCGCCCGCGCCTTCCTCGCCGAGGGCGCCCGGGTCGTGGTCTGCGCGCGCACCCCGCCCGAGCGGCCGGTCCGGGCGCCGTGCGGCGCGAGCGCGGAGTTCCGCAGGCTCGACGTACGGGACCTGGAGGCGACCCGCGACCTGTTCGCGGAGGTCGCGCAGGCGTACGGGAGCCTGGACGCGCTGGTCAACAACGCGGGCGGCGGCCCGTACGGACTCGCCGCCGACCAGAGTCCCGAACGGATGCGCAGGATCGTGGAGTTGAACCTGCTGGCGCCGATGCACGCGGCCGTCGCGGCGCACGCGGTGATGCGCGAGCAGCCGGGCGGCGGCTCGGTCACGATGATCGGCAGCGTCAGCGGCAGCCGTCCCTCGCCGGGCTCGGCCGCGTACGGGGCGGCGAAGGCGGGGCTTGAGCATCTGGCCCGCTCGCTGGCCGTGGAGTGGGCGCCGGCGGTGCGGGTCAACACGCTCGTCCTCGGCATGGTCCGCACCGAGAGCACGCATCTGCACTACGGCGACGAGGAGGGCGTCGCGGCGGTCGCCCGCACGGTGCCGCTCGGGCGGCTCGCCGAACCGGAGGACGTCGGCGCGGCCTGCGTCTTCCTCGCCTCGCCGCGCGCCGCGTACGTCACCGGCGCATCGCTCCAGTTGCACGGCGGCGGGGAGCGCCCCGCGTTCCTGGCGGCGGCGACCGTCAACCACTGAGCCGAATTTAGGGAGTTGGACATGAGCGAGAAGCTGTGCGAGGGGCGCGTCGTCGCGGTCACCGGCGCCGGGCGGGGCCTGGGCCGGGCGCACGCGCTGGCGTTCGCGGCGCAGGGCGCGAAGGTCGTCGTGAACGATCTCGGGGTCGGCCTGGACGGCGCGAAGGACCCGGACTCGCCCGCGCGGAAGGTCGTCGCGGAGATCGCGGCGGCGGGCGGCGAGGCGGTCAGCCACCACGGGGACATCGCGTCGGAGGAGGGCGCGGCCTCGCTCGTCGCGGCGGCCCTGGACACGTTCGGGGCGCTGGACACGCTGGTCAACAACGCGGGGTTCCTGCGCGACCGGATGCTCGTCAACCTCGACGAGGACGCCTGGGACGCGGTGATGCGCGTCCATCTGAAGGGCCACTTCCTGCCGATGCGGCACGCGGCGGCGTACTGGCGGGCGGAGTCCAAGGCGGGCCGCCCGCGCGCCGCCCGCGTCGTCAACACCACGTCCGGGGCGGGCCTGTTGGGCAGCGTCGGCCAGGGCAACTACGCGGCGGCGAAGGCGGGCATCGTCGGTCTGACGCTGGTCGCGGCGGCGGAGTTCGCGGCGTACGGGGTGACGGTGAACGCCATCGCGCCGGCCGCGCGGACGCGGATGACGGAGGAGACGTTCGCGGCGACGATGGCAGCGCCGGAGGCGGGCAGCGGGGCGTTCGACGCGATGGCCCCGGAGAACGTCTCCCCCCTCGTCGTCTGGCTCGGCTCCGCCGCCTCCGCCGACGTCACGGGCCGCGTCTTCGAGGCGGAGGGCGGCCGCATCACGATCATGGAGGGCTGGCACCCCGGCCCCACGGTCGACAAGAACACCCGCTGGACCCCGAAGGAAGCGGGCGAAGCGGCCAACACCCTCTTGTCGAAAGCCCGCCAGCCGTCTCCGGTCTACGGGGCGCGGTAGGACGCCGGGAGGAACGCCCCGGGCCAGGAGAGGCCACCACCTTCCAGGCGCGACCCGCTCCTGCGGCCCCTGGGATCTACGCCCCCAGGGGCTCCCGCCCGCCTCTTAGGCCCGGGGCTCTCTACGCCCCCAGCAACTCCCCCGCGTCCAGCCGTCCCCGATGCCACCTCGGTGTGCCGAATAGGTGGGTGAGGGCGTGTGAGCGTTTGAAGTAGCGGTGGGACTCGTGTTCCCAGGTGATCGCTATGCCCCCGTGGAGCTGGATCATCTCGCCGGTGGCCGTCGCGCACGCCTCCGTCGCCGCCGACTTCGCCGCCGCCGCCAGCATCCGCGCGCGGGCCGGGGACTCCTCGTCGGCGGCGTGGGCCGCGGCCAGGGCGAGGGAGCGGGCCGCCTCCACCTCCACGTACAGGTCCGCGAGGCGGTGCTTGACCGCCTGGAACGAGCCGATGGGGCGTTCGAACTGCACCCGCGTCTTCGCGTAGGCGACGGTCGCGTCCAGCGCGTGCGCCGCGACGCCCACCGCCTCCGACGCCAGCGCCCGGCACGCGTCCGCGAGCACGCTCTCCAGCAGGTCGGCGCCCGTGCCGAGGAGCCGCGCCCGCGCTCCCGTGAGCGTCAGCGTGGCCTGCGGTCGGGTCGCGTCCATCGCCGGTACGTGCGTCACGCGTACCCCGGGCGCGTCGGCGGCGACGCGGAACAGGGCCGGCCCCTGCTCGGTGCGCGCGGCGACGAGGAACAGGTCGGCGCCCTCGGCGTCCAGGACGTAGTTCTTGACGCCGGTCAACTCCCAGGTGGCGCAGCCCGGTTCGCGGTCGGCCCGGGCGGTGAGCGCCGCGGGGTCCCAGCCGCCCGCGTCCGCCCAGGCGAGCGCCGCTCCGAGCGTCCCGTCGGCGAGCCTCGGCAGCAGCTCCGCGCAGGCGTCGTGCCCGCCGACGGCGAGCAGGGCGCGGGGCGCGAGCACGGCCCGGGAGAGGAAGGGGACGGGGCTCAGCACCCTGCCCAACTCCTCTCCCACCACGTGGAGTTCGACCGCTCCGGCGCCCGCTCCCCCGTACTGTTCGGGGATGCCGAGCGCGCCGACGCCGATCTGCTCGACCAGGGGGCGCCAGGCCGCAGCGCCCTCGTGCCGCGCCAGCAGCGACCGTACCGCGACCGCCAGTTCCTCATGCTCCTCGGCGAGTCTCACCGCTGCCGCCCCTTCTTCTCCAACGTGCATGTTGGACCGTGAACCGTGAATCGCCCAGGCAAGCAGAGGTGCCGCGCGGGCGCCGCCGCCCGTTCCCGGCAGCCGGGAACAGCGGGCGTCAGTCGACGCGTTCGGACTCGTGCCAGCCCGCGTGCAGCGCCCGGTACTCCTCCGCGGTCACCTTCGGTACGTACGTGCCGGGCCCGTACATCGCGCGGGCGAGCCGGGCCCGTAGCCGCTGGCGCACGGTGAACCGGCGGGCCACGCCGTTCTCGTCGACGCGCGGCCCCAACTCGTAGGGCACGGGCTGCTCGTGGGAAGTCAGGGTGTACAGCTCGCCGCGCGTCAGCGGCTCGTGGACCTCGATGAACTCGCCGTGCGGCAGCATGCGGATCATGCCGGTCTCGCGGCCGTGCAGGGTCTTCTCGCGGTCGCGGAGCTGAAGTCCGTTGCACACACGGTGCGTCACGAGATAGGCGAGGGCGGGGACGACGAAGAACCCGATCCGCACCGACCAGGTGATGGCGTTGATGGACAGGTGCAGGCGCGTAGCCACGATGTCGTTGCCGCCGCCGACGAGCAGGACCCCGTACAGGGCGAGCCAGGCGACACCGAGGCCGGTGCGCACCGGGTGGTTGCGGGGGCGGTCGGCGACGTGGTGCTCGCGGCGGTCGCCGGTGACCCACGCCTCGACGAACGGGTACACCGCCATCACCATCATGATCAGCGGGAACAGGGCGAAGGGGAGGAACACGCCGAGTTCCAGCGTGTGGCCCCACAGATTGATCTCCCAGCCGGGCATCACCCGGATCAGGCCCTCGGAGAAGCCGAGATACCAGTCCGGCTGGGCGCCGGTGGTGACCAGATCCGTACGGTACGGGCCGAACGCCCACACGGGGTTGATCGTGGCGACGGCGGCCATGACCGCGAGGACGCCGAGGACGAGGAAGAAGAAGCCGCCGGCCTTCGCCGCGTACACCGGCAGGAACGGCGCGCCGACCACCTTGCGCTCGCCGCGCCCGGGCCCCGCGAACTGGGTGTGTTTGTGGTGGAAGACGAGGATGAGGTGCGCGGCGACCAGGCCGAGCATGAGCCCGGGCAGCAGCAGGATGTGGATCGGGTACAGCCGCGCGATGAAGTCGTCGCCGGGGAACTCGCCGCCGAACAGGAACATCGACAGGTACGTACCGACGACGGGCACCGCGAGGACGGCGCCCTGCGCGAACTTCAGGCCGGTGCCGGACAACAGGTCGTCGGGGAGCGAGTAGCCGGTGAGGCCCGTGACGATGCCGAGCATCAACAGGGTCCAGCCGAACAGCCAGTTCAGCTCGCGCGGCTTGCGGAACGCGCCGGTGAAGAAGACCCGCATCATGTGCGCGAGCATCGCGGCGACGAACACGACCGCGGCCCAGTGGTGGAGCTGCCGGATGAGCAGCCCGCCGCGCACCTCCATGCTGATGTCGACGGTCGAGGCGTACGCCTGCGAGACGACGACGCCCTTGAGCGGCACGTACGTACCGTCGTAGACGACCTCGGCGGTGCTCGGCTGGAAGTAGAGGGTGAGATAGACGCCGGTGAGGACGAGGATCAGGAAGCTGTAGAGGCAGATCTCGCCGAACATGAACGACCAGTGGTCGGGAAACACCTTGCGCATCTGGGACTTGGCGATCGTGTAGAGCCCGAGCCTGCTGTCGGCCCAGTCGGCGACGCGCTCGCCGGCGGGCCTGTCTCCTCGGGCGCGTCCGCGTTCCTCGCTCATACCGCCCCCCTTGTCGGGTCCTCGTCACAGGACGAGGTCCTGTCAGCGTAGAGCGGGGCCCGCGGCTCGGACAGAGGGCGTTCGGGGGTGCTTTCGGGGCTCTCGGGGGGTGCCTTCGGGGTGTGCGTTCGGGTGTGCCTTCGGGGCGTGCGTTTGGGGGTGCCTTCGGGGTGCTTCCGATGCGGGCCGTCGGGCGCTTCGGGCGGGGACGCTGAGGGGGGCGGAGGCCGGTCGCGGCGGGCGGGTGCGTCACCGAGCGCATCGATCTTGTAACTGTGCCCGCGACCGCGCTACCCGGCCCCCGTCCCCCTCGGCACAATGAGCCGCATGTCTGCCTCTACGGAGTTACCGGACCTGGAGTTGTCCGACGGCACCCGCGTGCGCTTCCTGCTGGACGCGCCGGGGACACCGGCCGCGCCCGGCGGCGGCGCCCCCGACCCGGGCGCCCCCAACCCGGGCGACGACGGGCCCGATCTGCCGGAGGGCATGGGCGCCGCGGTGCCCGTCTCGCGCGGCGGCCAGGCGGTGGCGTCGTTCGCCACGAGCGCGCTGCGCCAGAGCCTGCGCCCGCTCGGGCCGCTCCTCGAAGAGGTGCACGACGCGATGACCGGCACCGCCAACCCGCCCACGGAGATCACCGTCAGCTTCGGCGTCCAGGTCGGCGGCGACCTCAAGATGGGGATCGTGGGCGGCTCCTCGCAGGCCCATCTGAGCGTGACCGCCAGCTGGTCCCCGGCGGCGCGGACGGACTGACGGCGTGGGGCACTGGTTCCGGCCGCCGACCGCGGCCGGCGGGAGGGAGCGGGCCGCGATCCCGGTCACCGTACGCGGCCCCGAGGGCGGCAAGGCCAGCGGCGCGGGCCTGATCATCGGCCCCGGGCTCGTGCTGACCTGCGCGCATGTCGTCAACGACGCGCTCGACCGCGACCAGTTCGACATGCGGCAGCCCGCACCGCGCCCGGTGCAGGCCGTCGTCCACGGCGAGCAGGCACTCCCGTACGCGGCGCACGTCGCCTACTGGGTGCCGCCGCGCCGCGCCGACGGCGGTCCGGTGCGCGCCGGCGTGGACCCCGAGTGGCGGGGCGATCTCGCCGTGCTGCGCCTGGACACCCACGAGCGGCTGCTGCCCGCACCGCCGCACCGGACGGCGATGCGGGCCGGGCAGGAGGTGCGCGCCTGGCACGGCGGCGGCCACGACAGCACGTTCGCCGACGGCACGGTCACCGCCTGCGACGGGCGGATCGGCTACGTCGACGGGCAGCCCACCGGCATGGCCATCGGGCCCGCCTACAGCGGCGGCCCGCTGTGGAGCGACGACGAACGGGCCGTCGTGGGCCTGGTCGTCGCCGCGTTCCTGCCGGCCGGCGGCGCGACGGCGCGGCACCATCCGCAGCACGTCGTACGGCGGAGCTGGGCCGTCCCCTGGCAGCAGGCGGAGCGCGAACTGCGTGCCGTGGGCGCGCTGATCGACGTGCCCGGTCCGCGGCCCGAGGTGGACGAGACGGCGTTCGCGCTGCTGTCCTCGGCGCTGGACAGCGCGCTGCCGTCCGGGATGAGCCGGCTGGAGGCGGCCCGGGACATCGCGCAGGCGTGCGATGTGTCCGTGGGCAGTGAGGTGACGCCGCCGAGCGTGTCGGAGTTCGTCGGGTTCCTGCTGTCGGCGCCGCGCGCGCTGCCCGCGTTCAGCGAGTGGCTGCGCCGCCGCTATCCGACGATGGCGGACGCGGTCCTCGACGCGGGCCGGCTCGCGTCGGGCCCGCTGCTGCTGACCCGCCGTGAGCACACGCAGTTGCACCAACTGCTCTCGGCGCTCGGCCCCGGCACCCCGGCGCGGCTCGCGGAGGCGGTGCGGGCGGCGCTGCCCAAGGCGGCGCGGCTCGACGGGACCGGGCTCGACGCGCTCCTGGACCGGATCGAGCCGCTGGACGGCGACAGCCGCTCCGAGGAGGGCTCGCCCCGCGTGCCGGGCCTGCTGCGGGTCGTGGAGTACCTGGCGGCGATGCACTCGGAGACCCAGCGCTCGGGCCTGCACCTGTGGAACGGGGCGGTGGCCGGGCGGCTCGGCATCCCGCACTCGGCGCTGGCGGAGCGCCGCTCGGACGCCCGCGAGTGGGCGCAGTCGCAGCGCAGGCGGGCGGCGCGGGCGCGGCTCCTGGTGGAGATCGGGCAGGTCGCGCACGAACGGTTCCGGATGCGGGTGTGGTGCGACGAGGGCGCGGGCCCGCGCCAGGTGTCGACCCAGTCCACGACCACGTACACGGGCACCGAGGCGGCGCGCGAGATCCTGCGCACGCTTGAGGCGCTGGCACTGTCGTGCCCCGACGAGAGGCGGCCGATGGTGGAGGTGCTGGTCGACCGGGCCGGGCTGAACCTGCCGGTCGACGAGTGGGAGGGCAACCCCGACGACCTCGTGCCGGGGGTGCTCGGCGCGGAGTTCCCGCTGACGGTCAACTGCCCTGAGATCAGGCGCCAGTACGAGCGTTTCACGCCGGACTGGCGGCGGCGCTGGCAGCGGATCGACTCGGGCGGCACCCTCGTCGTGCGCGGCCCGGACGCCGACGCGCGGTCCGTGTACGGCACGCTCCTGGAGGACTCCGAGGCGGTGCGGGTCGCGGTGGACGTGCCGCGTGAGGCGCGGGAGGCGATCGTGCAGGTGTGTCTGGCGGTGGGGGTGCCCGCGGTGGTGTGGGACCGGCATCCGGCGCCCGAGTCGCACGCCGTGCACCATGTGGGTCCCGTGCCGACGCGGGAGTTGCCCGACGGGGTCCGCGCCTACCGCGCGAAGACGGTCTCCAGCCCCGCCGACCATCCGGGGCGGCCCGTGCTGGCGTGGGCGGACGCCGACCGGTCCGTGCCGCGGCTGCATCTGTCGGAGCCGCAGGAGACGACGCCATGAGGGGGCCGGCCCGAAATCCGGTGCGGCGCGGTGTCAGGTGGCCGGGGCGTGCCGCGCGTCCTTGTCCGTGGGAGCCGGCCCGGCGCGGGCCGGGAGTCCTGTCGTGCAGCCCCTGTTCCCCGGTCGTGTCCGTCCAGCCCGTGCGACGAAAGGACCGCGATCCGCGATGACCCACCAACCCGGCGCTGAATGGCGGCTGTTCAAGGGCGACGGCGTGCCGCGTGAGGTGACGCTGCCACCCGCGCCGCCCTGGCGCGGTTTCGCGTCCGCCGAGCAGACCGGCGAGGGGAGCGGTGAGAGCGGGCCCGCGCGCCCCGAGCCGTATCTGATCAGCCAGGAGCACGCCGACGTGGTCAACGCGGCGCTGCATCTGCGCCGCCCGCTGCTCGTGACGGGTCCCGCGGGCACCGGCAAGTCCTCGCTCGCGCGGGCCGTGGCGAGCGAACTGGGCCTCGGCGAGCTGCTGCGCTGGCCGGTCAACTCCCGTTCCACGGTGCGGGAGGCGCTGTACCAGTACGACGCGATCGGCCGGCTGCGCGAGACGTCGCTGAGCCGCGACCGGGGCGAGGCGGAGCCGTCCATCGGTACGTTCGTGCGGCTCGGGCCGCTCGGCACCGCGCTCGTGCCCGCCGACCGGCCCCGCGCGCTGCTCATCGACGAGATGGACAAGGGCGACATCGACCTGCCCAACGACCTGCTGACCGTGTTCGAGGACGGCGTCTTCGAGATCCCCGAACTGGTCCGGCTGCCCGAGGGCACCGACGAGGTACGGGTGCACACCGCCGACCACCGCGAAGTGGTGACGGTACGTCACGGACGGGTGCGGTGCACGGAGTTCCCGGTCGTCGTCATCACGAGCAACGGCGAGCGGGACTTCCCGCCCGCGTTCCTGCGCCGCTGCATCCGGCTCGACCTGCCGGTGCCGGACGAGGACCGGCTGCGGGCCATCGTGGAGGCCCATCTGCCCGGACAGCTCGCCCAGGTCGATGAGTTGCTCACCCAGTTCCTCGACCGGCGGGCCGCGCAGGAGCTGGCCACCGACCAGTTGCTCAACGCCGTGTTCCTGCGCAAGGGCGGTGTGGACGTCGGCGCCCGCAGCCTCCTCGAAGCGGTGCTGCACCGGTTGACGGGCTCGGTATGACCGCGCCGGGCGCGGATTCCGGGCACGGCGCGGGCGAGCGGATCGCCGCCGCGCTGCGTGTGCTCGCCGCGTCCGGCGCCGATCTCGACGCGCAGGAACTCCTCGACGTGCTCTGGCTCGCGCCCCGGCTGCCGGCCACGGAGGCGGCGCCGCTGCACCCGTACGCGATGCCCGAGGCGCCGCCCGACGAGGACGCCGGGCCCCGTCCGAGCCCCGCGCCCGGACCGGATGCGCCGCCGGGCGAGCGGCCGCCGGTGACGCGATCCCCGTACACGCAAGGCGAGTTGTACGCCGCCGCGCTGCCGACGCCCGATCTGCGGGCGCCGCGCGCCGGGACGGGCGACGGCCGCAGCGGGCGGGGCGGTGACCGGCCCGGGGGCGGTGCGCAGAAGCCCGCCAGGCCGGTGCGGGTGCCGCAGAGCCGGTCGGCGGTCGAGCAGCTGGCGGTCGGCCGGTCGCTGCGGCCGCTGCGGCGGCGCCAGGACAGCGCGCACCGCTTCGAGGTGGACGAGGAGCGCACGGCGGCGGCGCTCGCCGAGTCCCGGCTCCCGGACGCGGTGCTGCGGCCCGCGCGGGAGCGCTGGCTGCGGCTCGTCCTCGTCGTCGACGACGGCCTGTCGATGCTGCTGTGGCACCAGGTGGCGACGGAGGTCAAGCTGCTCATGCAGCGCCTCGGCGCGTTCGCCTCCGTGCGCACGGTCGGGCTCGACAGCCGCGCGGCGGGCGGCCCGCACCTGCACACCCGGCCGTTCCAGCGAGGCGGCGTGCCCGTCTCACCGGCCTCGCTGCTCGACCACTCGGGCCGCACCCTGATCCTCGTCGTCAGCGACGGCATGGGGTCCGCGTGGCGCGGCGGCGCCCTGCACGCCGTACTGGACCGCTGGGCGCGGCGCGGACCGGTCGCGCTGCTGCACACGCTGCCGCCGCCGCTGTGGGAGTCCTCCGGGATCCGGGCGGAGCGCTGGCGGGCCACGACGCGGCGGGTCGGCGGCGCGAACACGTCGTGGGAGATCACCGACCCGCTGCTGCCGCCCGACCTCGCCCGCTTCGAGCGCGCGCCCGTCCCCGTCCTGGAGCCGACCGCCGGTTCGCTCGGCGCGTGGGCGGCGCTGCTCGCGTCGCCCGGCGGCAGCGCCGACCTGCCGCTGCTGGCGCCGCCCGCCCGGCACACGCCCGCGCGGGCGGCCCGGGGGCGGGACAGCGTGCAGCACTTCCGGGACTCCGCGACCCCGGAGGCGTACCGGCTCGCCGCGCATCTGGCGGCCGTCGCACCCGTGTCCGTGCCGGTGATGCATCTCGTGCAGCAGGCCGTGCCGTGGCAGGCCCGCACCTCGCATCTGGCGGAGGTGTTCCTCGGCGGCCTGGTGCGCCCGCACCCCGCGCCCGAGACCGATCCGCTGCCCAAGCACCGGGTGTTCGAGTTCACCGACGAGGCCCGCACCGCGCTCCTGGACGCCGTGCCGCACGCCGAACTCCTGCGCACAGGACGCCGGATCGGGCGGCAGCTCGAACAACTGGCGGGCCGCAACGCCGACTTCCCCGCCTGGCTCGCACAGCCCGACGGTTCGGCGGTCGTACCGCCCGCGCACCGCCCCTTCACGACGGTCGAGCAGCGGCTGCTGCGCCGCTTCGGCGTCGGCACAGGACCGGGCACCGGCGCCTCCCCCGCCACGGCCGCGCCGGACACCGACCGCACCGACGACTGGGCCCCGCTCGCCGCCGACGACCCGCGCAGGCTCGGCGCGTACCGCCTGGTGGGGCGCAGGCGCGGTGTGCGTACGGTGGTGTATCTGGCCCGCGACGAGAACGGCGACCCGCTCGCCGTGCGCACCCCGCGCACCGGCGGGCCGCCCGGCGGCGAGGCCGCGCTGCGGGTCGAGGCGGAGGTCCTCACCCGGCTCGCAGGGCGGTGCGCGCCCCGGCTCATCGGCACGGGCACCGACGCCGGGCGGCCCTGGCTCGCCATGGAGCTGCTCGCCGACGACGACGCGCCGAACGCCCAACCGCCGCGCCTGACCGACCTGTTCACCCGGGCGCTCGCGGCGGGCGCCACCCCGTTCGACACGCTCCAGTCCCTCACCGTCGGCCATCAGCTCGCCAGCGCGGTGAGCACCTGCCATCTCGACGGGGTGGTGCTCGGCGAGTTCGGCGCGCAGAGCGTCATGGTGCTGCGCCGCAACGTCGTCCTGTGCGATGTGTCGGACAGTGTCGTCGACGGCGCGTACGAGGGTTCCGGTCACCGGCCGACACGGGCCGACGACGTGCGGGCGCTCGGGGAGGTGCTTCAACTCGTCGGCAGCAGACGGCAGTCCAGCCTGCCGGGCCTGTCGGACGGCATGCATCTGTGGCGGGGCGACACCTGGGAGCCGCTGCGGCGCATGGTGCTGCGCTGCCTGGCCGAAGATGCCGCGCGGCGGCCGTCGGCGGGCGAGGTCGAGGACATCTTCGCCCGCTATCTCGCCCTGCAGAACCCGACCGAGCCCCTGGCTGGTGAAGTCCCTTCCACCACTGTTCCGTTGGCGGTCCCCCGCACGGACGCGCCGCCCGTCGACAGCGCCGAGGTGCCGAGGCTGCGCCGGCGCGGGCGTGGCCGGAACGTCGAGGCGATGGTCGGCACGGTGTGCGCGCCGCGCCAGTACACGCGGCGCGTCACCCTGATCGGCGCCCACCCCTACAGCGGCCGCTCCACGGTGACGGTCGCGCTCGGCTCGCTCGTCGCGGTGCTGCGCGGCGAGCCGGTGCTCGCGGTCGACGGGGCGCCCGAGCGCGGCTCGCTCGCCGAGTACCTGCCCGGCGACCGCAACCGGGCGACACTGCGCGACATCGCCGCCCTGCCCGGCGGCGCCCCGTACGAGGAGATCCGCGCATGCACGACACGGCTGCCCTCGGGCCTGGAGGTCGTCGCCCACCGGCCCGGCCACTTCGCACCCAGCACCACGCATCCGATGCAGTACGCGCGTCTCGTCGCCGCCGCCGCGCCCTACTACCCGGTGCTGCTCACGGACTGGGGCGGGCGGCGGCTGCACTCGGGCGCGGACCCGGTGCTCGGACTCACGGACCGGCTCGTCGTGTGCTGCACGACGAACGAGGAGTCCACCTGGTCGGCCGCGAGACTCCTCGACGAGCTGCGCGAGCGCGGGCACGGGACCCTCGTGGACCGCGCGCTGGTCGTGGTCTCGCAGACCGAGGGTCCTGGCGCCCCGAGCGAGGCGACCCTGACGTGGCGGCTCGAAGTGCCGCGGGACCGCTGGCTGCTGCTCCCCTTCGAACCGGCCTTCGCGGGCCCCGGGTTCCCCGCGCTGCGCCGCCTCGGCCGCAAGACGGTCACCGCGTTCACCCAGCTCGCGGCGCGGCTGCTGGGTCCGGGGTGAGCGGGGCCGCGGGTTAGTCTTTTGCGTCCCGCGGCCGGTGCGCCACGGGACGTACGTGTCCGCGCAGACAGAACGGTTCGGGGGCTGAGGATGAGGGACGGCGTGGTGGCGGGGTCGGCGACGGGCCCGTGGGCATGGTGAGCGCCGCGGACGGCACCGCCGGGGGCCCGTCCGGGTCCGCCGGGCCATCCGGTCCGCCCGGATCGCCGGGCGGGTCGCCCGACCTGCCGATAGCCGGGGCCGGTACGGGGACTGCCTGGTCGTCCGGTACGGGGACTGCCGCGTCCGGGGCGGTCGTGGTGCCGCCGATGCCGAGTGAGCCGCCGGGGGTGGTCGGGCCACCGCCCGCTGTTCGGCTGCCGGAGCCGCCCGCGCCGTTCGCGGGGGCGCGGGGGGCTCAGGGGGCGGATGTGGCGCGGCGGGCGGAGGCGGCGGCGCCCGTGTTCCCGGCGCCGGAGCCGGTGGCGACCGTGGATCCCCGGCTGGCGGGGGCGGCCGGGAAGGCGGTGCACGGCGACTCGGTGGCCCGGCGCACCGGACGGTCCCTGCTGCGGCTCGCACCGGTCGCGCACGGCGAGGGCGAAGAGAGCACCCTCGTAAGGGAGTTGCGGCAGCCGGTCGGGATCGGGCGGGTCGTCGCGGTGACGTCCATCCGGGGCGGCGTCGGGAAGACGACGGCCGCCGCGCTGGTCGCCAGGGCGCTACAACAGGCGCGCCAGGACCCGGTGTTGGCGCTGGAGGCGGACGCGGCGCTCGGGACGCTCGCGGTGCGGATGGGCGCGGAGTCGGTGCGCTGGTCGTGCGCGGACCTGGCCCGCATCCTCACGCCGAAGATGCATCTGCTGGACATCACGGGCTACTTGGTGCCGTTGCCGGACGGCGGCTGGCTGCTGCCCGCGAGCCAGGGGCGGGTCGGGCCGCCACTGGACGTACGCACCTACCGGACCGTCACGCTCGGGCTGCGCCGCCACTTCGCGGTGACCGTCGCGGACTGCGAGACGCTGCCGGGCGAGGTGGCGCGTACGGCGATGGACACCGCGCACGCCCGGATCGTGGTCGCGCCGATGACCGTGGAGGGCGTCGGCGGCACGCGCGTCGTCCTCGACTGGCTGGCGGGGCTGCCGCACGCGGCGCTGTCCTCCACGGTCGTCGCGCTCACCTCCGCCGCGCCCGACCAGAACCTGGACCTGGCGTCGGCGGCCGCGCACGTACGGGAGACCGGCGTCGGCGTGGTCCATCTCCCGTACGACCGGCACCTCGCGGCCGGCGGCCCGATCCGTGACGACCTCGTCGCCACGGGCACGCGGCGGGCGGCGCGGCGGCTGGCGGCGGAGGCGCTGCGGCGGGCGGTACGGGGGCGCTGAGCGCGCGGGGCGGTCGGGCTCAGCAGCCCTTCGCCAGGGGTTCCACGCTGACGCGGGCGTGGTCGTCGGCGCCGTGGACGCGGCTGTAATCGGCGGGGCGGACGCGGAACCAGACGTCGTCGGCGCCCTTGTGGCCGCCCACGTCGTCGAGGCGCACGCACCAGCGTTCCCTGCGGATGACACGGCGGTACGTCTCGGTGCCGTGGCGCTTCTTCGCGCAGTGGCGGCGGTGTTCGGTGCTGTACCAGGTGCGGGTGCGGCCGTGGGTGCGCTTGGTGTGCCTGACCTTGCGGTTCGTTGTCGTGCAGGTCCTCACCAGGTGGGGGCGGCGGGAGCGGGTGGTGCGGCGGGTGACGTGGCGGACGGTGTCGCGCAGGCCCGTCACCTTGGTGGGCTCGTCCGGGTGCCGGTCGGTGTTCTGGCTGGTCGCCGAGCCGTTTCTCGCGCCGGGGTGTGGGGGGTCGGTGGTGTCCGGGGTGGTGCCGCAGGCCATCAGCACGGCCGCCAGCACGATCGTCAGTCCGGCGAGCACCGGACTCCGCTTCCTGGACATAGCTCCTCTTGGTGTACATGCCATGGGGTGAACGGGCAGGGTATCCGATCCCCCGGGCGCCAGGGTGAGCGGGCGGCGCGGGGCGGTTCCAGTGCCCCTGGGTGTGAACGAGTGCCTCCGCCGGCGGACCCCCTCTGCTCTCGTCGCGGCTGATCGCGCAGTTCCCCGCGCCCCTGGGGTGAGTGGGTGGCTCCGGCCGGTGGACACCCTCGACTCTCGTCGTGGCTAGTCGCGCAGTTCCCCGCGCCCCCGGGTGAGTGGGTGGTTCTGCCGGTGGGTCTCCTCGACTCTCGTCGTGGTTGCTCGCGCAGTTCCCCGCGCCCCTGGAGGGGCGACTACGTCGCACCCTCCTCCTGGGGAGCTGGGGCGAAGCCCCGCTCCCTCAGGGGCGCGGGGAACTGCGCGAGAAGCCCCACGCACCCGCAGAAAACAACGCACGATCGTGCCCCGAAGGGGCGCGGGGAACTGCGCGGCCAGCCCACCGCCCGGCGAAGGTGAACGACAAGCCCAGGTGGCAGCCCCGTAAGGGGCGCGGGGAACTGCGCGACCAGCCACCACCGGGCCGCAGGTGAACGACGACGACCAGAGGCCGGCCCGCGATCACCCCGTTGCCGAAACGCTGAAGTGCCCCCACATGCGACGCCCGCCCCCAACAACCCGCCCCGCCCCGCGAACCCGTACCGCCACCACATGGACGACCCGCCCGCTGGAAGCGCAGAGCCGGAGTTCGAGGTCCCCCGGGTCCACGACGCGCTGCCCGTCGGCCCCGGTGTAGGCCGCGAGATCCGCCGGCACCCTCATGTCGACCCGCGCCGACGCCCCCGCGTCCAACCGCACCCGCGCGTACCCGATGAGCCGCATCTCGGGCCGGGCGACCGAGCCCACGGGGTCATGGAGGTACATCTGCACGACCTCCGTACCGGCCCGCGCCCCGCGATTGCGTACCGTCATGCTCACCTCCACCTCCCCGTCGGCCGTCATGTCCGGCACGTCACACCTCGGCGCGTCCCACGTGAACGTCGTATAGGACAGCCCGTGCCCGAACGGGTACAGCGGCGTCGGGTCCACCGAACTGGCCTGCCCATGCTGTCCGAGCGGCGGCACGAGATAGGGCGCGGGCTGCCCGCCGGGCTCACGCGGTACGGCGACGGGCAGCCGCCCGGACGGTTCGACGCGCCCGGAGAGCACCCCGGCGACGGCCGCCCCGCCCTCCTGCCCGGGGAAGAACGCCTGGACGACGGCGGCGGCCCGCTCGGCCCACCGCCCGAGCGCGTACGGCCGCCCGCTGAGGACCACCAGCACGACCGGCACCGGGCCTGCCAGCACCTCGTCCAGCAACGCCCCTTGTTCATAGGGGAGTTCGAGGTCGGGCGCGTCGCAGCCCTCGCCGGACGAGCCGCGTCCGAACAGGCCGGAGCGGTCCCCGACGACGGCCACGCACACGTCGGCGTCCGCGTCGTCGTCGACGAACCTGGCGCCGGGGAACTCCGCCCGCAGCGCCTCGGCGAACGTCGGCACGTCGACGCCCAGCGGCAGCCCGGGATGGTCGACGCCGACGTGCCGGGGGAAGGTGTAGCAGCCGAGCATGGCGGCCTGCTCGTCGGCGAGTTGTCCGCGTACGCGGATGCGCGCGCCGCCGGGCAGGGGCAGCACCCCGGAGTCGTTGGCGGCGAGGACGACGGACTCCTCGGCGACCTCACGGGCCAGCTCCCGCAGGTGCGGCGGGTCGAGGTCGACGGCGCCGGTGGGCGCGGGCGGCTCCCAGTCGGGGTCGAGGAGCCCCAGTTCGCACTTCTGCGTGAGGACGCGCAGCGCGGCCCGGTCGAGCGGCCCGGCGGGCAGCGGATGCGCGGGGTCGTAGCAGCGGGCGGTGGGCAGTTCGACGTCGACGCCCGCTTCGAGGGCGATCCCGGCGGCGGCCCGCGCGTCGGCGGCGACCTTGTGGGCCTCTTCGAGCAGGGAGATGCCGAAGTAGTCGGAGACGACGGTGCCGGTGAACCCCCACTCCTCGCGCAGCACCCGCGTCAGCAGCGCGGTGTGGGCGTGGGCGGGCAGGCCGTCGATGTCGTTGTAGGCGGGCATGACGGACCGGGCGCCGCCCTCGCGGACCGCCATCTCGAACGGCGGCAGGACGACGTCGGCGAGTTCGCGCGGTCCGATCGGCGCCGGAGCGTGGTTGCGGGCGGCGCGCGAGGCCGCGTACCCGGCGAAGTGCTTGAGGGTGGCGACGATCCCGGCCGACTGCAGTCCCCGTACGTACGCGGTGGCGACGGTGGCGACGAGGTGGGGGTCCTCGCCGATGGTCTCCTCGGTGCGGCCCCAGCGCGGATCGCGTACGACGTCGAGGACGGGCGCGAGCCCCTGGTGGACGCCGGCGGCCCGCATCGAGGCGCCGATGCCCGCGGCCATCCGCTCGATCAGGCCGGGGTCGAAGGTGGCGCCCCAGGCGAGCGGGGTCGGGAAGACGGTGGCCTGCCAGGCGGTGAACCCGGTCAGGCACTCCTCGTGGACGAGGGCGGGCAGCCCGAACCGGTTGCCCGCGCGGACGGCGCGCTGGATGCCGGCGAGGCGGGCGGCGCCCTCGGCGGGGGCGACGGGCGCGGTGCCGTAGGGCCGGGTGAGCTGGCCGAGGCCGTACGGCAGCAGCGCGTCGAGGGCGGCACTGCGGGAGGCGAAGTCGTGCTGGCCGGGGGCGACATCGGCGCCTTCGGTGTCGGCGCCGAGCCAGACGCTGGTGAGCTGGGCGGTCTTCTCCTGCGGGGTCATCCGGGCGAGCAGGTCCGCCGCCCGGACGTGGGCGGGCAGGGTGGTGTCCTGCCAGGGCTCGGCCATGGATCTCCTCAAGTGCGCTGCGGGTACGGGGAGTCGGTGCGGGGCACACGGTCAGCCCTTGGTGGCGCCGAGGGTGATGCCGCCGATCAACTGCCTTTCGGCGACGGCGTAGAAGGCCAGGGCGGGCACCATGGCGAGGACGAGGTAGGCGAAGACGCGGGCGACGTCGGTGGCGTACTGGCCCTGGAACTGCTGGACGCCGACGGGGATCGTCCACCACGTCTGGTCGCTGAACACCAGGAGCGGGAGCAGGAAGTTGTTCCAGCTCCCGACGACGGAGAGGATGGAGACGGTGCCGAGCGCGGGGCGCGCCATGGGCAGCAGGACGCGCCAGAAGAAGCCGAACGGGGTGCAGCCGTCGAGGGTGGCGGCCTCCTCCAGTTCGCCGGGGATCTCGCGGAAGAAGCCGCGCAGGATGACGAGGGTCATCGGCAGTCCGAACGCGGCTTGCGGCAGGATCACGCCCCACGGGTTGTCGAGCAGCCCGAAGGTGCGCAGGAGGACGAACAGCGGAAGGATCGCCACCGCGAACGGGAACATCAGCCCCATCGTGAACAGGGTGAACAGCAACTCCCGCCCACGGAAGGCGAACCGGGCGAGCGGATAGGCGGCGAGCGCGGCGGCTCCGACGGTGAGCAGGGCCGTACCGAGGGCGATGAGCGTGGAGGAGCCGAGCATGCGCCAGAACGCGCCGGAGGCGAGCACGTCGGTGTAATGGGAGGTGACCCACGGCGAGGGCAGGCCGAGGGGGTCGGCGGAGAGCTGGTCGGTGGTCTTGAACCCGGAGACGACCGCGTAGAGCAGCGGGGTGACCATGACGGCGCCGACGAGCCACACGGTCACGTACAGGGGCAGGGAGCGCAGGCGGCGGCGCGGGCCCGCGCTCATCGGGCGGCTCGCATGGTGGTGAGGGCTCCTTCGGTGTCGCGGCGCAGCACGGCGCGCTGGTAGACGATTCCGAAGACGAGGCTGATGAGGAACAGAGCGATGCTGAGGGCGCTGGCGTAGCCGATCTCGTACCGCTTGAACCCGTACTGGAAGAGGGTGACGGCCATCGTCTCGGAGTGGTGGTCGGGGCCGCCCTGGGTGACGACCCAGACCAGGTCGAAGAGCTGGATGGCGCCGATCACGGAGAGGAACGCGCTGACGCGCAGGGTGGGGGCGAGCAGCGGCAGGGTGATGTGGCGGAAGCGCTGCCAGGGTCCGGCGCCGTCGATGCGGGCGGCTTCGTGGAGTTCGGCGGGGACGCCTTGCAGTCCGGCGAGGTGCAGCATCATGTGGAAGCCGAAGTACTTCCAGGTCATGACGAGGAACAGGGTCGGCAGGACGTGCCGCTGGTCGGCGAACCACAGGCCGCCGAGCCCGTCGAGTCCCACGGCGCCGAGGACGTGGTCGGCGAGACCGTCCTGCGGCGCGAAGATCATGGAGAAGAGGACGCCGGTGATGACTTCGGAAAGGACGTACGGCGCGAAGAACAGGGCGCGGTACAGGGCGCGTCCGCGCAGCCGCTGGTTGAGCAGGACGGCCATGGCGAGGGCGAACGGCAGTTGCAGCCCGACGGAGAACGCGACGAGCAGCGCGCCGCGTGTGAGGTCGCCGAGGAAGACGGGGTCGCGCAGCAGCCGGCTGTAGTTGCCGAGTCCGGTGTAGTCCGAAGGGGCCCCGAAACCGCCCCAGTTGAAGAGGGAGACGTACAGGGCGTACAGGATCGGGACGAGGACCAGCGCGCCGAACAGGACGAGCGCGGGCAGGGTGAAGGCGTAGGCGGTGAGCAGGTCGCGGGCCCGGCGCCGCCTGCGGGACGCGGTGGGCGCCGGTGGCGCGGCGGTGCTCGTCGCGCGCGCGGTGGCGTACGGGGTGGCCGTCCTCGTCACTGGGACTTCGCCACCTGGGTGACGGAACGGGTGACCTGCTCGGGCGACTTGGAGCCGGCGATGAGCGCGGCGACCGAGTCGTTGATCTCCTGGCCGAGTGCCGGCGGGTACGCCTGGTCGAGGTAGAGCTGGAAGCCGGTGGCCTTGCCGAGCGCGTCGGAGACGGACCGCAGGTTGGGGTCGGTGAGGGCGTCGGTGGCGGCCTTGGCGACGGGCATCATGGCGCCCTTGGAGACGAGGACGCGGTCGGAGGCCGTGGAGACGAAGAAGGTGAGGAAGTCGATGGCGGCCTTGGGGGCGCCCTTGCGGACGGCGTAGCCGTTGCCGCCGCCGAAGATGTCGCTCCGGGCGCCTTTGCCGCCTGCGACGCCGGGGAAGGGGAAGAAGCCGAGGTCCTTGCCGATGCCCTTGCCCGCGTCGGACTCGACGGAGGGCGCCCACTGGCCCATGAGTTCCATGGCGGCCTTGCCGTTGCCCATGGTGGCGGCCTGGCCGTCGGGGCTGGAGTAGGCGGCGCCGAGGAAGCCCTTCTGGAACGGCTGGAGCGCGACCAGCTCCTTCAGGTGGCGGCCCGCGCGGACGAAGGCGTCGCCGGTGAAGTCCTTGGCGTCGGCGGCCTTCTGCATGGCGTCGACGCCGGCGATGCGCATGGCGAGGTAGGCCCAGTAGTACATGCCGGGCCATTTCTCCTTGCCGGCGAGGGCGAGGGGCGTGATCCCGGCGCGCTTGAGGGCGCGGACGGCGTCGAGGAAGTCGGCCCAGGTGGCGGGCGGGGCCTTGACGCCGGCGCGGGCGAACAGCGCCTTGTTGTACCAGAAGCCGACGGCGCCGATGTCGAAGGGGACGCCGTACGTCCTGCCGTCGAAGCGGTACGCCTTGAGGGAGACGGGGACGAGGGAGGCGTCGAGCGCGCCGACGTGCGGGGTGAGGTCTTCGACGAGACCCGCGTCGATCTGCTGGCGCAGGACGCCGCCACCCCAGGTGTGGAAGATGTCCGGCAGTTTTCCGGAACTGGTCAGGGCCGTCAGTTTCGCCTTGTACGCGTCGTTCTCCAGCGGCACGATCTTGATCCGTACGTCCGGGTGCGCGGCCTCGAACGCTCGCGCCCGCTCGGGCCAGACGGTCTTGGAGGGCTCGGTGGTCTGGATGTGCCACCACTCCACGACGGTCCTGCCCTTGCTGTCGGTGGTGGCGGACCCGGAGCCCGAGCAGGCGGAGAGCCCGGCCGCGCCGAGGCCCGCGGCGGAGGCCGCCTGGAGGAAGCGGCGGCGGGACGGGGCGTGCGGGGCGGCGGCTCGTTCGAAGGACGGCATGGCACACCTTCCGGAAGTGTTCCGAAATATTTCGGTGAACGGCCTCGGAAGTTACGGACATGCGAAGGGGGTGTCAACGGCCCTGACAGAAAAGGCCGTCGACACCCCCGGGGCCGGTCCGCTACGCCTCGCGCGGCGCCGCCGTGCTCGCCCGTACCACCAGCTCGGTCGCCAACTCCACGCGCGGCGAAGCGGGTTGCACCGCGCGTGCCAGATCGAGGACCGAGCGCGCCGCCAACTTGCCCATGTCGGCCAGTGGCTGACGGACCGTCGTCAGCGGCGGGGCGCTCCAGCGGACCTCGGGCAGATCGTCGAAGCCGACCACGCTCATGTCCTCCGGCACGCGCAGCCCCCGGCGGCGCAGCGCCTCGATCGCGCCGAGCGCCATCTGGTCGCTGGCCGCGAAGAGGGCGGTCGGCGGCTCGGGCAGCTCCAACAGGCGGTTGCAGCCGGTGAATCCGGAGGCGTGGTAGAAGTCGCCGGGCACGATGAGCGCGTTGTCGACGGGGACCGCGGCGGCGTCGAGCGCGGCCCGGTAGCCGTCCAGGCGGGCCCGCGAGCACAGCAGCCGGGGCGGCCCCTCGATGAAGCCGATCCTGCGGTGGCCGAGGCTGAGCAGGTGCTCGGTCGCCGCCATGCCGCCCGCCCAGTTGGTGGCGCCCACGGTCGGCGCCTCGCCCGCGGGAGCGCCGGCCGGGTCCACGACGACCAACGGCACGCCCAGGCGCCGCAGTTCGTCGTGCAGGCCGACCTCCAGGACGGACGTCACGAGGATCACGCCGTCGGAGGCGCGGGCCCGCAGATTGGTCATCCACTGACGGGCGGCGCCCGCGCGGTCGTGGATCGCGGAGACGACCGTGCCGACGCCGGCCTCGTGGGCGACCTCCTCGACGCCCCGGATGATCTCGACGGCCCAGGGGCTGTCCAGGTCGTTGAAGACGAGGTCGAGCAGGGCGGCGCGGTCGCCGGGCGCTGCGGGGCGGCGCCGGTAGCCGTGCCGGTGCAGCAGGTCCTCGACGCGGGCCCGGGTCGTCGGCGAGACGTCCGAGCGTCCGTTCACCACCCGCGACACGGTCGGTACGGAGACGCCGGCCTCCCGCGCGATCTCGGTGATCGTCACCTTGCCCGGCCCGTCCGGGCCCCCTGCTGCGGCCTTGCGCCGAGTGACTTCCCGGGCCACGTTCCCCACCTCCGTACCGAAAGCCTCCGGACGCCTTCCGGAACCGGTAGCACACGCCGAAACCCCCACCCAGGTCAACCCCCACCCCCACCCCAGCCCCGCCAGGGGCGCGAGGAACGCCCCAGCCCCGCCAGGGGCGCGAGGAACGCCCCAGCCCCGCCAGGGGCGCGAGGAACGGCGCGACCAGCCACACCCCACCCGCACACAACAAACAACCACCCGGGGCAGCCGCCCACCCCCAGCCCCACCCGGGAGAACCCTCCACAATTCCTCCGCACACCCCCGCCCCCCAGGCGATAGATTCACCCGGTCGAGGGGCCCGCCAGGGGGGGCGGCCCGCACACCAGGGGGCCCACCATGCGCATCCGTACCGCCACCGCGACCACCGCTCTCCTCCTCTGCGCCCTGGGCGCCACGACCGCCTGCTCGTCCACCCCGGACACCCCGGACACCCCGGACGCCTCCCACGGCAGACCGGCTACGAATTCCACGTCCGCCCCGAAGGACAAGCACCCCGGAGCCGAAGCCGCGGACGGCACGTCCGCCAAGCCGTCGATCGACCCGTCCGCCTGCGCGACCGACGCCGCCCACATGCCGAAGGGATGCGAGGTCGACATCGACGCCGCCAAAGTCGAACTCGGCAAGCTCGCCAAGCACGGCCCCTCCATAGAGCGAACCCCGTAAGAACCGCCCGCATAAGAACCGCCCGCGCAAGAACCAACCCCGTAAGCCAACCCCCGCCCTCGACGGAGTCCCCCACACCCGGAATGTCCGCCTTGCCGCTAGCGTTGACCTCGCGGGAGACACCCGGGCTGAACTGGCGGAAGGCGACACAGTGCACGGCGAGTACAAGATCCCCGGCGGCAAGCTCGTCGTCGCGGACGTGGACGTGGCGGGCGGCGTACTGCGCGGCGTACGCGTGGCGGGCGACTTCTTCCTGGAGCCGGACGACGCGCTCCAGGCGATCAACGCGTCGCTGGAGGGCGCGCCCGCCGGCGCCGACACGGCGACGCTGGCCGCCCGCGTCGAGGCGGCCCTGCCCCCGGGCACGGTGATGCTGGGCCTGAGCGCGGAGGGCGTGGCGACGGCCGTGCGCCGCGCGGTGGCGCAGGCGACGGACTGGCGGGACTACGACTGGCAGCTCATCCACGACGCGCCGCAGTCGCCCGTCCTGCACATGGCGCTGGACGAGGTGATGACGGAGGAGGTCGCGCTCGGCCGCCGCCCGCCGACGCTGCGCGTGTGGGAGTGGGACCGGCCCGCCGTCATCATCGGCAGCTTCCAGTCCCTGCGCAACGAGGTGGACCCCGAGGGCGTCGAGCGGCACGGCGTGACCGTGGTGCGCCGCATCTCCGGCGGCGGCGCGATGTTCGCCGAGCCGAAGTCGACGATCACGTACTCACTGGCCGTGCCCGAGTCCCTCGTCTCGGGGCTCTCCTTCCAGGACTCGTACGCCTATCTGGACGACTGGGTGCTCGGCGCGCTCGCCGACATGGGCATCAAGGCGTGGTACCAGCCGCTCAACGACATCGCCACCGAGGTCGGCAAGGTCGCGGGCGCCGCGCAGAAGCGGGTCGTCGCCGGGCAGGGCGCGGTGCTGCACCACGTGACCATGTCCTACGACATCGACGCGGACAAGATGGTCGAGGTGCTGCGCATCGGCCGCGAGAAGCTGTCGGACAAGGGCACGAAGAGCGCCAAGAAGCGCGTCGACCCGCTGCGCCGCCAGACGGGCCTGCCGCGCGAGGAGGTCATCGCCCGCATGATCGAGTCGTTCCGCGGCCGGTACGGGCTGACGGAAGGCGCGGTCACCGACGCGGAGATGGCCCGCGCCGAGGAACTGGTCCGCACGAAGTTCGGTACGCAGGAGTGGACGGCCCGCGTCCCCTGACGGACCCCCTCCCCCACCGAGCCGCGGCGGCCTACTTGCAGGCGACGGAACTGCTGCTCCCCGGCCAGCGCTCGACGTGCCCGTCACGCCCGCCGTGCCCGCCGTGACCCCCGTGCCCGCCGTGACCCCCGTGCCCGCCGTGCCCGCCGCCACTCCGCACGTACGCGACGCGCTTGTCACGCGCGAGCCACAGCTCCCGCCCGCCCTGCCGGTACCCGGTGTCGACCGCATCGCGCGGCAGCGGCACATCGCGCGCGTAGGTGCCGGTCAGGGTGGCGAGACCGGCCAGTTCGCCGCGCGGGTCGCCGTAGAACTGCCGGCCGAGGCGTGCGGCGCCGGGGCCCGAGCCGAGGGTCAGGAACTCCACCGAACGCCAGTCGCAGTGCGCGGGCCCGAACGTGCTGGACACCTCCGCGAGGGGCACGGGCCGCCCCGACCGGTCCGACCAGACGCGTACGCCGAGCCGTTCGCGGGCGGCGCGCGCGAACTCGGACGGATCGCACTGCGCGGACGTCTCCACCGTCCAACCTCCCTCCCCCGCCGCGTTCTTGACGACGACCACCGTGGCGCGGGCCCGGCCTTCGACCTCGTACCCGTACAGGACGCGCTTGCCGGTGCGGCGCTCGGCGCGGTAGCCGCGCGGGGGCATGGTGCCGGCGAAGTCCTCCCCTGTGTCCGCGCCGGCGACGGCCGCGAGCGCCGCGTCGGGCGAGGCGTGCCCGCCGCCGTACAGGCCCCGGTCGGCGCCGCCCGCCGCGTACGGCTTCCCCGTACAGGCGAGCGCGCGCAGGGCCGCTCCCCCGCCGGCGAGCGGCCCCTCGCGCCCGGCCCAGGCCGGGGTGGACGCCTTCAACGGCCCCCGGTATCCGGCGCGCGCGGCCGGTGACCCCTTGAGCACCAGGCCGTCCGGCACCGGCTCACCGCCCGCGCCGCATCCGGCCAGCAGCGCGCCGAGCACTCCGCACACCACCGCGATTCCCGCCCCGCGTCCACGCATCCGTCCCCCGCCTCCCTCGCACGGCCGCCCGTGCGTACGCCCCTTCGACGCCGGAGCGGGCAGGAACGTTCGGGCAGGGGCCCGGCCGGGTCACAACGGGCGGTCGGGCCAGTCGAGGAGGCGAGCGCCGATGACGGCCGTCTGGAGGGTGTAGCGGTGGTCGGGGTCGGCGGGATCGGCGCCGGTCAGCCGGTGGATGCGGTCGAGGCGGTACGTCGTCGCGCGCACGCTCAGCGCCAGCCTGCGGGCGGCTTCGGCGGCGACGCAGCCGGAGTCGAAGTACACGGCGAGCGTGTCGAGGAGGGGGCGGGCGCCGCCGCGGGCCTCGCGCAACGGGCCGAGGACGCTGCGCACCAGGTCCTCCATCGCCTGCCGGTCGCGGGTGAGCACGGGGTAGACGAGCAGGTCGGTGGCGTGCAGGACGGGCGCGTCGAGTCCGAGCCGGTCCGCGAGATCGAGGACGCCGACGGCTTCCTCGTAGGACTGGACGACGCCCCCGGGCCCCGGCTGGGGGCGGCCCACGGCGACCTGGCCGCCGTCCGTGGCCGCGCCCGCGTGCCGGGCGAAGTGGGCGAGGACCTCGTCCTGGTCGCCGGGCGCGACGCAGACCAGGCGGCCGTCCTTGGTGGCGAGGAGGATGTCGCGGTCGCCGAAGCGTGCGGTCAGGGCGTGTTCGACGGCGCGCGGCACCCGGTCGCCGTCCTCGTACGGTCCGGCGCCGCGCGCCACGGCGACGACGTGCGCGTGGGACAGGCGCAGCCCGAACCGTTCGGCGCGCTCCGCGATGCGGCCGAGGTCGCCGCGCCCGTGCAGCAGGTCGTCGATGAACTCGCGGCGCGCGGCCTCCTGTTGGCGCACGGCGTTGCGCAGGGCGCGCTCGTGGCCCTCGGCGAACGCGTCCACGGCCTGCGCGGCGACGTCCAGGACCGCGCCCGGCCCGGCGGTGCGGGCGGGGCGCTGGGCGCGGGTGGCGCGCAGATGCGCGGCGACGAGGTCGCGCAGGCCGAGCCCGGCCTCGGCGGCGCGTTCGCCGAGGGCGCGGCGCGCGTCGCGTTCGTCGCGGGTGAGACGGCGGCCGGTCGCGGCGGCGTCGCGGAGCAGTTCGGCGTAGCCGTCGAGGTAGCGCGCGCAGGGGTCGTCGGCGCGGTGCGGGTCCGCGCCGGGGGCGGCGGGGCGCTCGGCGGAAGGGCGGTGCGGGTTCATGTCGGTCGGTGGCGCCCCGGGGTGTGAGTGTGGCGGCGGAGCGCGTGGACGGCTCCCGTCCGCATCATCGCGGGGCGCCCGGCCGCCCACATTGCCCCCTTCCGGCAACTTCCGCGCATCTTCGATGCCGTATTACGTCACTGCCCGCACCCGGCGTCGGTGCCGTGGCCGGGGCGTCACCCAGGGGCCGGGCCCGGCCCGTGGCCAGGCGTCTGGGCGGGGGCGGGCGACTGGGCGGGGGCGGGCGCCTGCGCGGGGGCGGGGCCGGGACCGGGACCGGGAGCACGGCCGGGGCGGCGGGTGAGGGCGGCCTCGATGCCGGCCGCGCGGTCCGCCAGCAGCCCGAGCGCGGCGACGGCCCGCACGGCGGGGTCCTCGTCGGCGCCGCCGAGCGCCTGATGGCGTACGTACGCGCTCTTGAGGGCGCTCCAACGGGCGGCCTGCCCGGCGTCGAGGGTGCCGCGCAGCTCCGCGAGGCGCAGCAGGGCGGCCTCGGCGCCGGTGGTCAGGGTCTGGGCCTCGGCGCGGTAGTGGTCGTCGATGACGGCGGCGCGTTCGCTGTCGTCCATGGCCGCGTCGAGGCGCTGGGCGATCTTGTTCATGTCGCGGTACGAGCCTTGGAGGCGGAACGGCGGTTCGGTACGGGTCGCGTCACTCTGGCCCGCGGAGGCGATATAGGCGGCGTTGACCGCGAGGACCGTGTCGCGGGCGGCGAGCAGATGGCGCAGGACGGCGGTGACGCGGCCCAGTTCGGCCTGGCTGTAGGGGTGTTCGAGGTCGGCGGGGCGGGCGGTCGGGTCGGCGGCGGCGAGCCGGACGAGCAGGTCGAGGTCGGTGCGGGAGCGGCCGGCGAGGGGCGCGAGGTCGGGGTGCGAGGTGAGCGCGTTTTCGACGAAACTGAGGGCGAAGGCGGCTTCCTTGCCGGTGAGGACGTCGCCGAGGTTCCACACGTCGGCGCGGTTGGCGAGCATGTCGGGGACGCGGAAGCGGGTGCCTGACTCGGTGTAGGGGTTGCCGGCCATGCATACGGCGAACCGCTTGCCGCGCAGCGAGAACGTCCGGGCCTCCCCGTCGACGACGCCGTCGATCCGGCGGGTCGCATCGCACAACGGGATGAACCGCTGGAGCAGTTCGGGCGACGTGTGCTGGATGTCGTCGAGGTGGAGCAGGGTGTTGTTGCCGGCCGCGAGCGCGAAGTTGATCTTCTCGACCTCGCGCCGGGAGGCCGCGTCCGGGGCCCGGTCGGGGTCGAGCGAGGTGACGCCGTGGCCGAGGGCCGGGCCGTCGATCTTGACGAGGAGCAGGCCGAGGCGCTGGGCGACGTACTCGACGAGGGTCGTCTTGCCGTAACCGGGCGGCGACAGGAGCAGCAGCAGTCCGGAGGTGTCGGCACGGCGGGAGGCGTCGGCGGTGCCGATCTGGCGGGCGAGGCTGTCGCCGACGAGCGGCAGGTACACCTCGTCGACGAGCCGCCCGCGCACGAACGAGGCGAGGGCGCGGGGCCGCAGTTCGGGCAGCCGCAGCCGCTCGCGCTCGGCGGCCATGAGCGCGCCGCGGCGCTGCTGGTAGGCGCGGAACGCGGGCACGGTCCGGGTGCGGAACGCGCGCGTGCGGGCCAGGAACTCGTCCACGCGCACCGTGAGCGTGCCGTCGCGCCCGATGCGCGGATGGTCGCCGAGCAGGCCCTCCACGGTGACGGTGACGGGCGCGGCACTCGGGTAACGCGGCAGGTCCGGGCAGAGGGCGGCGGCGACGGCCTCGGCGAGGTCACCGTCGTCGAGCGGGGTGCCGTGCGCGGCCGCGTGGGCGCCCAGCCAGGCGTGCGTGACGCGCAGCCGGGCGCCGAGATCGTCGCCGAGCGCGGCGACCCCTTCGTCGTACGCGGCACTGCCCTCGCTGTGCCGGAACTTGTCGAGGAACGCGCGCGTCGACTCGGGCAGCACGAAACCGCCGTGCGGCGCGGTGAGTTCATCGACGAGATAGGCGGCGGCCCGCCTGCTGTCGTCTCCGATGACGTCGCCGGGGCGGGGGTCGCCGGGGCGGGGGTCTGCGGGGCGGGGGTCGCCGGGGGCGGGTACGGGGGTGCCGGTACGGGGGGTGGCGGTGTCGGTGCCGGTACGGGGGCCGGCGGTGTCGGCCGTGGGGGTGCCGGTTTCGGCACGGGGGCTGGCGGTGACGGCCGTGCGGGCGCCGGTGTCGGTTTCGGCGCGAGGGCCGGGGACGCTGGTACCCGTACCTGTAGCCGTCCCTGTGCCGCTGCCGGTGCCGGTGCCGGTGTGCGGGTGGGTGGCGATGGCGGCGGCCAGTTCCGCTTCGAGGTCGGCGAGGGCCGCGTCCGGTGCGGTGCTCGCGCCGGGGCCCGAGGCGTACGTGTCGCGGGCCCGGGCGAGGGTGACGGCGCGGGCCTGCCAGGCGTGCCGCTGGGCGGGCGTGGTGCCGTGCGCCCAGAACAGTTGGGCGGCGGCCCGGGCGGCGGGCAGGTGCCGCAGCGCGCCCGCGTCGGCGGTCAGCCGCAGCAGCGCGCGCAGGACGAGCGTGGCGTCGTGGTCGTGGACACCGCGCTCGTGCCCTTCGTCGTACGCGTCCTGCGCCGCCCGGCGTACGAGGCCGGGCAGGTCGTCGGCGGCGGCGAGCGCGGCGGACCCGTGCTCGTGGAGCAGCCGCGCGGCGAGGTGTTCGGCGCGGTACACGTCGGCGTTCTCGGAGGGGAGGTGCTGGTTCCAGAAGGGGCGGGTGTCGGCGAAGGCGGGGTCGGTGACGGGTGCGCGGTAGTCGGTGCCGGTGAGGGTGAAGGCGAGGCCGTCGCCGTCGGGGACGAGGGTGAGGTCGAGGGGCTGTGTGTTGACGGCGAAGCGGTGCCGGCCGAGGCGGATGGTGGTGCCGTCGGCGTCGTAGAGGTCGGCGCGGTCGCGGAGCGCGCGGGTGGCTTCCTGGCGGGCCGCGGTGAGCCGCGCGGTGAGGTCCTCGGCCCGTACCTGGGCGCCGAGTTCGCGCAGTTCGCCGGTGACGGCACGGACCTTGGCGACCATCGGGTCGGACGTGAAGAACACGGCGACGGCGTCCGCGTCGGGCAGGGCGGCGGCGCGCCGGGCGAGGGTGTCGAGGACCCTGCCCCCGGACGCGGCGAGCTGGTCGGCGCGCCGGGCGCGGGCGTCGGCGAGCGTTTGTTTGCGGGCGGTGAACGTCTCGTGGATCTCGGCGCGGCGGGCTTCGAGCCGCTGGAGGAAGTCGTCGTGCTCGGCGAACCGCGACTGGAGGTCTTCCACCTGGACGAGGAGGCGGGCGAGCTGGTCGTCGCAGGCGTCGGGGGTGTCGGCGGCGGCTAGGGCCCCGGCGACAGCCTGCCCGAGCAACGCGCTCTCGGCGGCGAACGCGGCGCGGCCCTCGTCGTCCAGCAGGGCGCGGCGGCGGGCGTCGAGGGTGGCGCGGGCCCGGTTGACGGCGCCGAGGGCTTCCGCGACATGTTCGAGGACGGCGGTGCGCACGGTGGCGTCGGCGATGTCGAGGGCGCCGACGACATCGGTGACGGTGCGCAGGGAGTCGGCGAGCGCGGTGAGCCGCTGGGCGACGGTGTCGGCCTCGGCGGTGGAGGCCAGCGCGGCGCACTGCTCGGTGAGCCGGCGGGCCTCGTCGAGCTGGGGTGCGAAGGCGTCGGGGCGGGCGAGGAAGGCGACGGCGCGCCGTCCGAAGTCGGCGAGGTCGGCGGCGGCCTGCGCGTCGAGGGCGTCGATGCGCGCGGTGTCGGCGTACCGGACGTCCTTGAGCGTGAGCAGATGCCCCTGCGCGTGCCGCAGTTCGGTGAGCCCGCTGACCCACTCCCCCGGCCCGCGCGGCATCTCGCCCCGCAGCCGCCGCACGACTCCGGTGACGCGGTCGGCGGCCTCGTCCAGCCGCCGGGCGGCCTGCGCGGTCAGCTCGCGCACGGTGGCGAACTCGGTGACGATCTGCTCGGCCGTCGCCCGCATCCGCCCCAGCGGCTCGGCGAGGTCGCCGGTGTCGGGGTCGGCGAGCCAGGGGTGGGTGTCGGCGGCGCGGACGCAGCCGTCGAGGAGCGCGGCGTACCCCTCGCCGGTCGGGGTGGTCGTGGTGGCGGCGCGGACGAGGGCGAGGCAGTCGGAGATGCCGCGGACGAGGTCGGCGTTGCCGATGCGGGCGAGCGGTCCGTCGCCCACGGGCCGGGCGGCGGCGTGCACGTCACTGACGAACGGCGACCCGTAGCGCTGCACGAGGTGGGCCCGGCCGGGCCCGTCGCTCTCGGCGCCGCGCAGCAGCAGGAGCGTGCCGTCGTCGAAGAGTGCGTGCCCGTGGCAGGTGAGCGGGGCGTCGATCTCCTTCCGGATGAGGTTGTACGGCAGCAGCAGTTCGCGCTGTTCGGCCGGGTCGTGGAAGACGTACAGGATGTCCTCGCCGTTGGGTGAGCGCACGGTGCGCGCGTACCGCAGGCCGCTGGTGTCGACGGCGTCGAACGTCTTGTGCGTGCCGTCGGCGAGGCAGTAGCCGCCGGGGAAGACGATGCCCTGCCGGTCGGGCAGCACCCGCCCGGCCTGCCCGATCGCGTCGAGGCGTACGAGGTCGTGGGTGAGGGTGGAGTGGACGAAGTAGCGGTCGGTCTCCTCCTTGTAGGGGCGGACGCGCAGCAGCAGGAGCGCGCCGAGGCGGGCGTAGGCGACCTCGGCGTCCGCGAGGGCCTGCAACGGCTCGTCGACGGGCTCGCGGTGGAGCGCGTCGTCGGTCTCGGTGTCGTCGTCGGTCTTGAAGGTGAGGGTGCCGCCGGCGGTGGACACGTACAAGGTGTCGTCGACGGCGATGTGCGGGCGGCGGCCGAGGACGTGGTGTTCGCGGCCGACGCTCTGCCAGGTCAGGTCGTGGGCGGGTGGTTCGGTCAGGTCGCGGTCGCCGCGTGCGTCGAGGAAGCGCACGGTGCCGTCGGCGGACAGCGACCAGCGCAGCACGCGGATGTCGGCGGCGCGCTCGCCGGTGCGGAAGACGGCGAGCAGCTTGCCGTCGGCGAGCCGCAGGCTCAGCAGGCGGGCGTCGGCGTAGTAGCGGTGCAGGGCGGTGAACTCGCGGACGAGCTCCGGGTCGTCGAGCAGCCCGGGGACGGCGCTGTCGGGGAGCGCCGTGAGGTCCCGGTCGTAGAGCGCGAGCACGTCCCCGACGCGGGTGTCGGCGCCCGCGGCGGTAGCCGGCTCGAAGCCGACGAGCAGATGTCCGGCGACGGCGACGAGGTCGCGCGCGGTGCCGGGGGTGTCCGTGCGCAACCGGTCGCTGCCCGTCAGACGCAACTGCTCGGAGGCGAACTCGGTGATCCGTCGCTGGTTCAACGCCTGGGCACCGGCGCCGAGTTCCCGGGCTTGCCGAAAAAGTCGGTCGCGCAGCAATTCGTAGGTGCCGGTGGGCTCGGGGGCGCCCGTGGCCTGGTCGTTGCCCGAGGCTTGGTCGTTGCCCGTCGCCTGGTCGTTGCCGGTGACTGGGTTGTTGCCGGTGACCTCGTCCCGGGAGTCCGTGCCCGTAGCCATCGTCGTCCAGCGTCCTTCCGGTCGTGCGCGCGATCTCGGCGGTGTCCTCGCCACCGTCCCGGAAGAGGGCCCGGGGCGGCGACGAGAGGAGGCGGGGGAAGAAGAGGGGTGAGGAAGGTGCGGCCGGGGCCACCGACCCCCGTACGGTGTCCCCGGCCGGTCCCGGTGCTGGCTCAGGCGTGTGCGGCCGAGCCGTTCAGTGAGGTCAGCGGCAGGTCGGCGAGTCCCAGCTGACCGGCCTTGTCCAGCAGTTCCCGTACCTGCGCGGCCTGGTCGCCGCCGCCCTTCATGAGCTTCATGAGCAGCGCGGAGACGGTCAGGTTCTGCATGTCGGCGGTGGAGACCGAGCTGAGGACGGCCGTCAGGTCGTCGGTGAAACTGGCCGTGCCGTCGAGCCAGGGGCCCGCGAGTTGCTGGGCTGTGCGGGAGTTCTGCACGAAACCGTCGACGCTCTTGCCGAGCGCGATCGAGGACATGAGCCGGTCGAAGAAGACGGACTCGCCGCCGACGATGTTGATGTCCGCGTTCTCCAGACCGGTGGCGAGCACGGTGGCCTGCGCCTCGGCGACCTGCCGCTGCACGTCGAGGCCCGCGAGCCGGATGTCCTTCTCCGCCTCCAGGCGCAGCCGGTACTCCTCGTGACCGCGCGACGCCTCGTCGAGGGCGGCCATCGCGGCGGCCTTCTTCGCGATGCCTTCGGCTTCCGCCTTCAGCTTCTCCCCGATGGCCGTGGCCTGCGCGAGCGCCTTGGCCCGCTCGCCCTCCGCCTCGGCGCGCAGCCGCGCCTCGGTGGCCTCGGCCTCGGCACGGCCGGTCTTCTCGATGACCTCGGCTTCCCTGTCGCGCACCTCGATGTCGGCGAGGCCGGGCGCGGCGCTCTCCGCGCGGATGCCGTCGGCGAGCTTCCGCTTGGCCTGCGCCTGAAGGTCGGCCGCCTGCAACTGGGCCTGCGCCATGGTGAGCTGCTCGGCGGCGCGGTGCGTGGCGGCCTGCTCGGCGGCCTCCGCCGCCTTGATGTCCTTGACCAGCTTCTCCTGCGCCTCGGCCTCGGCGGCGATGACGACGGTCTGCCGTCCGCGCTCTGCCTCCTCGACCGCGCGCAGCTTCTTGATGGACTCCTCCTGCTCGGCGACCGTACGGTCCACGGCGACCCGCTCGCGGATGACCTCGGCGATCTCGCGGCGCTCCGCCTCGACCTCCTTCTCGGCGGCGATGCGGGTCAGTTCGGTCTCCCGGTCGCGGGCGATGACTTCGAGGAGGCGGTCCTTCTCGATGCGCTCGTTCTCGACGGCGATGACCCGCTCACGGTTCTTCTGGGCGACGGCCACCTCGCGCGCCTGGTTCTCGCGCTGCACGCCGAGCTTCTCCTCGGTGGCGAGGAACGCGCCCTGCGCCCGCAGCCGCTCCTCCTCCACCACGCGCGCCGTCTCGGCCTCCTCACGCGCGCGTACGGTGTCGATCTCGCGCTTCTGCTTGATCTCGGCGTCCGCCTGCCGGCGCTCCAGCTCCAGGATGGTCTCGCGGGCGTCGACGTTCTGCCGCGTGATCTCCTTCTCCTCCGTGCGCTGGAACTCGTTGGTGCGCACGTGCTCGACGGTCGTCAACTCGGTGATCTTGCGGATGCCCTGGGCGTCGAGGACGTTGTTCGGGTCGAGCTGGCTGAGCGGCGTCTGCTCCAGGTAGTCGATCGCCGCGTCCTCCAGGTGGTACCCGTTGAGGTCGACGCCGATGACCTCGATGATCCGGTACCGCAGTTCCTCACGCTTGGTGTAGAGGTCGGTGAAGTCGAGCTGCTTGCCCACGGTCTTGAGCGCCTCGGAGAACTTCGCGTGGAACAGTTCTTGGAGCGTCTTCTGGTCGCTGGCGCGCTGCGTGCCGACGTTCTGCGCGACCCGGATCACATCGTCGACGGTCTTGTTGACCTTCACGAAGAACGAGATGCGGATGTCGGCGCGGATGTTGTCCTTGCAGATCAGCCCGTCGCGGCCGGTCCGCGTGATGTCGATGGTCTTCACCGAGATGTCCATGATCTCGGCCTTGTGCAGCACGGGCAGCACGATCTGCCCGGTGAACGTCACATCGACCTTGCGCATCTTGGAGACGATGAGCGCCTTGCCCTGCTCGACCTTGCGGAACAGGCGGGTGAACACGAGCAGAGTTACGACGATGACGAGGAGGGCGGCGGCGACGGACACGCCGATGCCCACGGTGGTGGCATCCATGGTGAAGTCCTCGGGATCCGGATGGAGAAGGGCGCGCAGGGCGCGCGGAGCGCGCGAGCGACGAGGAGAACGGGGCGGCGCCGGAGGGCGCCGTTACGCGGGACGGCGCCGGGCCGCGCCGGGTTCGTCAGGGGCGTTGAGGCCGTGAGGGCCGTGGGGGCCGTCAAGGGGACGGACGGCACTGCGGGCATGGGGCGTGCTCGGGGTGCGGCCTGCACCGACGGCGAAGGTCAGCCCCGGGGCGCGGCCCGTGCCGGTGGGGCGCCCGGCGCGGGGGCGGCCTGTAGCGCTCAGGCGGCCCGTGGGGATCGGGCGGCCCGTGGGGCTCAGGCGGTCCGTGGGGCTCAGGCGGTCCGTGGGGCTCAGGCGGTCCGTGCGACGCGCGAGGGCCTCTGGAGCCTCGGGGCTCAGGCCATCCATGCGTCGCAGGGGCGTCTGGAGGCTCGTGCGGGCCGTGGCCGCCGCAGGGTTCGGTTCTCCGGCGTGGGAGCCCGGCGGCGCGGCGGCCTGTGTCGGCCGCCCCGCCCCGGCGCTCTCCCCCGTGTCGGCAGTCGGCGCGAAAAGGGTGTCCCCCGTGTCCCCCATGACGCTCCCCCGTCCGCTTCGTAGGCTCGGCCCCGGCACGGTCCCCACTTCCGGAGACCGGCACCGGGGCCGACCCCCCGTTTCTGCCAGGACGATCCTCGCTCAGCGCACGCGTGCCGCGCATTGCCGTGTTCCGGCAATCTTTACGCCGCCTTGATGCCGGACGCGCGACGCTCCGCCCGCCGCTTCCGCGCGTTCCGCTGGGACGGGGCGTCGCGCTCTCAGGCGAGCCCCAACTCCCGCTCGCCCAGAGGCGCGAAGTACCGCTCGACGTCCTCGGGCCGGACCTCGCCGAGCGTCGCGGGGCTCCAGTGCGGGTCGCGGTCCTTGTCGATGATCTGGGCGCGGACGCCCTCGGGCAGGTCGGCGGTGTGCAGGGCGGCGCAGGAGACGCGGTACTCCTGGTCGAGCGCCTCCTCCAGGCTGGTGAACCGCTCGGCGCGCCGGAGCGCGGCGAGTGTCGCCTTGAGGGCGGTCGGGGACTTCGCCAGGAGGGTGTCGGCGGTCTCCTTGGCCTCGGGTTCGCCGTACGCCTGAAGCCGGTCGACGATCTCCTCGACGGTGTCGGCGGCGTAGCAGGCGTCGATCCAGGGCTGCTGCCGCGCGAGCCGCCCCTCGGGCGCGGGGCGCGCGTGCCGGGCGAGTGCGTCGGGCGCCTCTCGGGTGGCGAGGTCGTCGAGCAGCGCCGGCAGCGCGTCGGACGGTACGTGGTGGTCGGCGAGCCCGCACAGCAGGGCGTCGGCCGCTCCCACGGCGGCGCCGGTCAGCGCCAGGTGCGTGCCGAGCCTGCCGGGCGCCCGCGACAGCAGCCAGGTGCCGCCGACGTCCGGCACGAACCCGATGCCCACCTCGGGCATGGCGACCTGGGACCGCTCGGTGACGACGCGGTGAGCGCCGTGCGCGGACAGGCCGACGCCGCCGCCCATCACGATCCCGTCCATGAGGGCGACGTAGGGCTTCGGGTAGTGGGCGATGCGTGCGTTGAGGCGGTACTCGTCGCGCCAGAAGGCCTCGGAGGCGGTGCCGTCGCCGCTGCGGGCGTCGTCGTGGAAGAGTCGGATGTCAGCGCCCGCGCACAGGCCGCGCTCGCCCGCACCGCTGAGCACGACGGTCCGTACGGCGGGGTCCCGCTCCCAGCGGTCCAGCGCGTCGGCGACGGTCCGCACCATGGGGTGGGTCAGTGAGTTCAGCGCGCGGGGCCGGTTGAGCACGAGGTGGGCGGCGTGGCCCCGAGTGGACAGCAGCACGGGTTCGGGGCGGGCGTCGGGGGTGGTCAACGGTCTTCCTTCCGATCACGAGCGGTGAGCACGGCCATCTGTATCACCGGGTGCCCCCGGGCTGCGGGGCGCGGACGGGCCGACGCGGCGCCGCCGGCGCAGAAGACGGCGGGACCGGGACAGCGGGGCGCGGGACGGCGGGTTGGGGACAGCGGACCAAGATTTTCGGCCAACCCGGGACGATCACCGTATGGCGGTCGTACCCGGGGGTAGCCGATGGGTGCAGATCAGCCCCGACGCCGACTTCAGGGGCTGGCCTGCCCGCTCCCAGGGCACCCGCGGCAGACCCGCCGCCCGGAGCCCGTGGTCGAGGCGGGGCGACCGCGCCCGCGGGGGGTAGCGCGGCGCGCGGTCCCCCTGCCCGAACCCCGCGGCCCGGCCGAGCCGTCCGCGCCCGCACCGAGGCAACGAAAAACGTCGCCCGGGAAGTTCCCGAGCGACGCTCTGTGCGGTGTTGCGATGCTGCCGTGTTCCTACTGTGTGTCCGAGGGGGGACTTGAACCCCCACGCCCGATAAAGGGCACTAGCACCTCAAGCTAGCGCGTCTGCCATTCCGCCACCCGGACCAGGTGTCTGCCGTTCGCGGAGTGTTCCCCGCGGCGACATGGACAACAATACCAAGGTTTCGGAGTGCGTTTCACCTGCGTATCCGTCGGGCGGCGGGAAGCCTCCGAGGCCTCACTATGAGTGAGGTTTCACTTACGGGAGCGTATGGAAAGGTGCGGCGACCTCGGACGTTGTCCCGACTGCTGCGGGAGCACCACACGCTGCGCTGACGCGCGTGGGCTACGGCTACGCCCTCGACCGGCTCAGCCTTCGTCGGTTTTCGCCGCGCACGCGCGCGTAGGGGCCCGCCGCCGGGACGGGCCCCTGTCCGGTCACTCAGTGCTTGCGCAGGGCGGCCATGTTGGCGTAGCCGATGCGGGCGTACTTGAGGGACTGGGCGAGGTCGGTGGAGCTGGGCGCGTTGTCCTGCTCGACCATGGGGTTGTGGTAGTTCTTCGCGCCTACGCGGCCGAAGAACGTCGTGTAGTCGATGACGCCCTCACCGAAGGGCACCATGTCGTAGCCCATGCCGTTGGTGTCGTTGTGGGTGCCGTCCTTGGCGTGGAACAGCGGGTAGCGCTTGGTGTGGGAGCGGACGAGGGCGGCGGGGTCGAAGACGTCCTCCCGCACGCTGCCGTCGTGGGCGGTGTAGGTGTGGAACTTGTACTGCGCGACGTGCGCCCAGAAGATGTCCATCTCCAGCCACACGCTGCGCGGGTCGGTGACCTTCAGGAAGTACTCCAGCTTGCGGATGCCGGAGCTGCGGGTGGGGCGGCCCTGAGCGTCGAGGGGGCCGCCGTCGAGCAGGAAGCCGTACGCCGCGTCGTGGTTGTGGGTGTAGAGCTTGATTCCGGCCTTGCGGGCGATGTCGCCGAGCGCGTTCCATTTGTCGGCGGCCACGTCCCAGTCGGCCCGGTAGGCGCTGCCGGTGGGGTCGCCGCCGGTGCCCATGTGGTCCATGCCGAGGATGTTGGCGATCTCCAGGCTCCGCTTGAACTTGTCGAGGTCCGCTGAGGACAGCGGCCACGACGAGGGGATGAAGCCGTGGTTGCCCTGGGCACGCAGGCCGTACTCGTCGAGCCAGGAGCGCAGGAGCCGCGCGCCCGCGACGGTTTCGAGGTCGGCGCCACCGGGGGCGTTGGGGTGCTGGCCGTAGCCCGCGAACTCGACCTGCTTGTAGCCGTACCGGGCCAGCTCCTTGAAGACCTCGCGGAACCCGGAGGGCAGATCGGAGGCGAGGGGGTCACGGCCGGTCGCGTCGCGGACGGTGTAGAGGATGATGCCGCGCTTGTCCTCGGGAACCAGGGCGTTGCCACGGCCCGGGGCGCCGGAGGGGGCGGCCTGCGGCAGCGCGAAGGAGGGGGCGGCGCCAAGGACGGGGGCGGCGATCGCGCCGGCGGCCACGGCGGTGCAGGTGCTCAGGAAGCGCCTGCGGTTGATGCCGAGGCGGTTTCTCAGGGATTCGTCGGCGGCGGGGGTGTCGTGGAACTCGGTCACGGGATCCTCTTTTCGGGGTGCGGGCCTGCGGCGGGAGTGATTTCGGACGGTGATCACTGGCGCGTCGCCGGTGACCTGTGCTTCACTCTCTGTAATCGATCCTGGTGGCGAGGGGTTGGGTCGAGGTGTGTCTCAGCCCAGCCCCGCGAGGTCCAGGAGCAGGGATTTCACTTCGGTGGCCGCCACGCGGCCGGGAAACGCATGGGGGGTGGAGCTGATGATGAGCGGAGCGTTCTCGCTGTCGTCGCTCGTGGGGAGGCGGCCGTGGCTCCCGCGAATAGGTGACGGGTCCAGGGGCACGACCGCCATGCGGTAGCGCATGCCCAGCTTCTTGCGGGCGAGCGCGGCGGCCGCTTTGACCTTGACGTAGGGGTCCTGGGGGTCCATGAACAGTTCGACCGGGTCGTAGCCGGGTTTGCGGTGGATCTCGACGAGCTGCGCGAAGTCGGGCGCGCGGGCGTCGTCGAGCCAGTAGTAGTACGTGAACCAGGCGTCGGGTTCCGCGACGGCGACGAGTTCGCCGGAGCGGGGGTGGTCGAGGTGGTGGGCCTTCTTGCCCTCGTCGTCGAGGAGTTGCTCGATGCCGGGAAGTCCGGCGAGGGCGGCGCGGGTGGCGTCGAGGTCCTCGGGCCTGCGCACGTAGACGTGGGCGATCTGGTGGTCGGCGACGGCGAAGGCGCGGGAGGCCATCGGGTCGAGGTACTCCATGCCGTCCTGGGTGTGCACATCCAGCAGGCCGGCCCTGCGCAGCGCGCGGTTGATGTCGACGGGCCGGTCGGCGCGGGTGATGCCGTACTCGGACAGGGCGACGACGGTGCGGCCCTGGGCGCGAGTGTCGTCGAGGAGTGGGGCGAGTGCCGCGTCGAGTTCGCGGGCGGCGCGGTGGGAGCGGGGGTCGTCGGGGCCGAAGCGTTGCAGGTCGTAGTCGAGGTGAGGGAGGTAGCACAGGGCGAGGTCGGGCCGGCGGGTGTCGAGGACGTGCCGGGTGGCGTCGATGATCCACTGGCTGGAGACGAGGTCGGCGCCGGGCCCCCAGAAGTGGAAGAGGGGGAACGTACCGAGTTTTTCCGTGAGTTCGTCGTGCAGGGCCGGGGGCCGGGTGTAGCAGTCGGGTTCTTTGCGGCCGTCGGCGTAGTAGACGGGGCGGGGGGTGATGGTGATGTCGGTGTCCGCGCCCATGGCGTACCACCAGCAGATATTGGCGACGGTGTAGCCGGGGTGGGCGCGTCGGGCGGCGTCCCAGAGTTTGTCGCCGGCGACGAGTCCGTTGTGCTGGCGCCACAGCAGGACGTCGCCGAGTTCGCGGAAGTACCAGCCGTTGCCGACGATGCCGTGTTCGCTCGGCATCGCCCCGGTGAGGAACGTGGACTGGGCGGCGCAGGTGACGGCCGGCAGGACGGTCTCCAGCGGCGCCTTGGTGCCGGAGGCGGCGAGCCGGCTCAGGTGAGGCATGTGGGCGAGGAGCAGGGGCGTCATGCCGACGACGTCCAGGACGAGAAGGGGGGTCGGGGCCCGGTCGGCGTCGGTCATGGCAGCTCCTTGAGGCCGAGGTCGGTCAACAGGTCGCGGGCGAGGGTGAGTTCGGCGGCGATGCCGTCGGCGAGCTGGGCCCGGGCGCGGGGCCGCAGGTCGGGCGGCAGGGCCTGCCAGGTGTAGGTCTCGACCTCCAGATGCCGGGTCAGGGGGTGGGGTCCTCCGACGAGGCGGGCGAGGGTGTCCTTGAGGACGGGGAGCGTGGAGGTGAGCGGGGCGGCGGGGGCCGCGTGCAGGGGGACGTGGAAGTGGGCGCGCCAGGGGCGGTCGTCGGGCAGGGCGGCGCCGCCGAGGGCGGGGCCGAGGTCGTCGGTGCCGAGCAGTTCGCCGGCGGTGCCGAGGGCGCGGGTCTGATGCAGGAAGCGCGGTTCGTCGAACGCGGTGAGGGCGGCGCGGACGTCCGGGTCTGCCGGGTGTTCGGCGTGCAGGGCGGCGGAGAGCTGCGACTTGATGACAGGGATACCGGCGGCGGCGAGTCCGTCGAGGGCGTTCCGTGGATCTTCGAAGGAGGTGGCGAGATGACAGGTGTCCAGGCACAGGCCGATACGGTCGGTGCGGGCGACGGCGGTGAGCGGGGCGAGGGCGTCGGCGGTGGTCTCGACGGCGCAGCCCGGTTCGGGTTCGAGGCCGACGCGGATCGAGGTACCGGTGAGTTCTTCCAGCGCGTCGAGGCGTTCGGCGAGGGTGACGAGGGCGGTGCGCGCTGTCTCGGCGCGGCCGGTGTCGTAGGCGGTGCGCCAGGCGAGCGGCAGCGTGGAGACGGTGCCCTCGATGACGTCGGCGGGCAGCAGCGCGGCCAGCAGGTGGGCGAGGTCGCTGGTGTGGGCGAGGCGTTCGGGGTCGGCCCAGTCGGGGCGGTAGACCCGGTACTTGACCTCTTCGGCGCCGAAGCCCTCGTAGGGGAAGCCGTTGAGGGTGACGACTTCGAGGCCCCGCCGGTCGAGTTCGCCGCGCAGGCCGCGCAGCGCGACCGGGTCGGTGATCAGGGCGCGGGCGGCGTCCTTGGCGAGCCACAGGCCGATGCCGAGGCGGTCGCGGCCGAGGCGTCTGCGGACGGGTTCGCAGTGGTCGCGGAGCTGGCCGAGGACGCCGTCGAGGGTCTCGGCGGGGTGGACGTTCGTGCAGTAGGCGAGGTGGACGGTGGATCCGTCGGGGTGGCGGAAGCGCATGGGTCACGCTCCGCCGCGCAGGATGGAGTTGCCCTCGTGGGTGGCGGCGGGCGGGGGCGGCGCGTCGAGCTGGAGGCGTCCGCTGAGTCCGTAGAAGGCGACGGGGTTGCGCCACAGGACCTGGTCGACCGTGTCGGCGTCGAATCCGGCGGCGAGCATCGCGTCGCCCACCTTGCGGGTCTTGAGGGGGTCGCTGCGGCCCCAGTCGGCGGCGGAGTTCACGAGGACCTGTTCGGGACCGTAGGCACGCAGGATGTCGACCATCCGGTCCTCGTCCATCTTCGTGTCGGGATAGACGGAGAAGCCGAGCCAGCAGCCGGCGTCCTTGGCTTCCTTGACGGTGGTCTCGTTGAGGTGGTCGACGAGGACGTGGTCGAGGGGCAGCGCGGACTCCCGGACGACGTCGAGGGTGCGGCGCAGCCCGGCGAGCTTGTCACGGTGGGGGGTGTGGACCAGCGCGGGCAGGTCGTGGTCGGCGGCGAGCTGGAGCTGGGAGGCGAAAGCGGTGTCCTCGGCCGGCGTCATGGAGTCGTAGCCGATCTCGCCGACGGCGACGACACCGTCCTTGACGAGGTAGCGCGGCAGTTCGTCGAGGACGGGGGTGCAGCGCGGGTCGTTGGCCTCTTTGGGATTGAGCGCGAGGGTGCAGTGGTGCGCGATCCCGTATTGCGCCGCGCGGAACGGCTCCCAGCCGAGGAGCGCGTCGAAGTAGTCGATGAAGGAGGCGGCGGAGGTGCGCGGCTGGCCGAGCCAGAACGCGGGTTCGACGAGGGCGCGGACGCCGGCCTCGTACATGGCCTGGTAGTCGTCCGTGGTGCGCGAGGTCATGTGGATGTGGGGGTCGAAGATGCGCATCAGGACTCCGTCTCCTCGGTGCCGCGGGGCGTGTGGGGTGCGGGCGCGGTCAGGGCCAGGACGCGGTACAGGTCGTCGGGTACGGGGCGGCCGGCGGCCGTGCGCTCCTCGGCGAAGTCGCCGAGCATGCGGGCCAGTTCGGCGTCCCCGCGGGCACGGTCGGCCAGGCCGGCGACGGCGTCGACGGGCACCTGGGTGAACAGGCACTTGAGGACGGCGTGCCGCCAGGCGTGGGCGGGCAGATGGGCCGCGCCGTACGTGCCGACCGCTGCGGCGACGAGTCGGGTGTCGTTGGCGCGCAACGCGTCCTCGATCAGCGGCAGGGCGTCGGCGCCGGTGACGAGGTGGGGCAGGGCGTGCAGGACGGCGAGGCGTTCGGCGGCGTTGCCCTGGGCGTACAGGCGGGTGAGGACGGCGGTGTCGGCGCGGGCGGCTTCCAGCAGCAATACGCGGGCAGGCGTCGCGTGGTCCTGGCCGACGCGCCGCCCGGTCTCGGCGAACCGCCTCTCCCAGACGGGGGCCGCGCCGGTGCCTGCCGGGCGGGCGGCCGGTCCGGCTCGGCCGGGGTCGTCCGGGGCGACGGAGCCTGTCGGGACGGGGGTTCCCGGAGCGATGGTGGCACCCGGGGCGGCGGTGGCTTCCCGAGCAGCGGCTTCCGGAACGACAGCGGTCTTCGGAGCAGCGGTGACTTCTGGAGCGGCGGCTGTCGCTTCCGCGAGGGCCTGGTCGAGCCAGGCGCGTCCCGCCGCGGTGAGGGCCTGGTCGAGGCGGGCGCGGAGCGCGGCGACGGTGGTGGGGGTCGTCATGGTCTGCCTCCTCGCGCGGCTGCTCGCAGGAATCGCAGGGAGCGGGCCGCCAGTTCCGGGCCGGCGTGGGAGTGGCGGGGCAGTTCGACGACGGTCAGGCCCTGGTAGCCGGTGGCCGCGAGAGCGTCGAGGACCGGCGGAAAGTCGATCTCCCCGTCACCGAACGGCAGATGCTCGTGGGTGCCGCGCCGCATGTCCTCGACCTGGACGTGCCGCAGCCAGGGCGCCGCCGCGCGCACGCAGTCGGCGGGCGGGTCGGGTTCCAGGCACTGGCAGTGGCCGATGTCGAGGGTGAGGCCGAGCGCGTCGGGGCTGCCGAGCATCCGGCGCAGATGGTGGAAGTCGGCGAGGGTTTCGAGGAGGTGGCCGGGTTCGGGTTCGATGGCGAGCGGGATGCCGGCGCCGGTGGCGGCATCGAGGACGGGGCCGAGTTCGTCGGCGAGCCGCTTCCAGGCGGTGTCGGGCTCGGTGCCGTCGGGAGTGATGCCGCTGAAGCAGTGCACGGCGTGCGCGCCGAGGTCGGCGGCGACCTGGACGGCCCGGACCAGCAGCCGGGCGCGGGCCGCGCGGGCGTCGGGGTCGGGGTCGAGAAGGGAGGGGCCGTGCTTGCGGCGCGGGTCGAGGACATAGCGGGCGCCGGTCTCGACGGTCGCGGTGAGCCCGTGGTGGTCCAGGGCGCGGGCGATCTGGCGGGTGCGGGCGGCGAGGTCGGGCGTCAGCGGGTCCAGGTGCATGTGGTCGAGGGTGAGGCCGACGCCGTCGTAGCCGAGGTCGGCGAGGAGGGCGAGGGCATCGTCGAGACGGAGGTCGGTGAGGCCGTTGGTGCCGTAACCCCAGCGCGGGGAGGAGCCGGCCGAGCCGTGGGCGCCGGGTCCGCCCGAGGTCGCCGGGGCGCTCGTGGGGAGGTTCATGTGACGCTCACCTTCTTCGCGAAGCGGCGGGCGGCGGGGGCGAGCGCGGCGGTGACGAGCGCCGTGCCGGGGGCGCCGGAGCGGGCGGCGAGGGCGGCCTGGAGCGGGATCATCGCGCGGATGCCGGCGCCGACTGCGCGTTGGGTCAGCGGCGGGGACGGATTGAGCGTGGCGTGCAGAAGGGGGCGAGTCGTGGTCAGGGAGTACAGGGCGGGGCCCGGCAGGCCGAGGGGGGCTGCGACGCCTCGGCCCGCCGGAGTTCGGAGGAGATGCGCGGCCAGCGCCGTGGTGAGGGCGAGGGCTGTGGCGGGGGCGAGCGGGGTGCCGCCGGTCGTCTCGTCGCGGGAGACGCCGGTGACCGCGGTGGTGTGGGCGGCCAGGGTCAGCGCGGCGGGGGCGGCGGCGCTGAGCGGGCGCGGGCCGGGGCTCTGGGCGCGGGGCGCGGTGGGAGCGGTTCGAACAGCGGCCGACGCCGTGGCGTTGCGGGGTGCGCGGAGAGTTCGGGCGCTGTGGGGGCTGCTGCCTGAGCCGGGGGGGCCGGTGCGGGCCCTGTTCCCTCGGCGGGGGCGGTCGAGGCCGGTGCGGGTGCGGGACCCGGCCGGGCGGTCGGCCGCCGCGCCGAGCAGGACGTCCAGGCCCCGGGCGGCGCCCATGGCCAGGGGGCCCGCGGGTGTGTGCTTGAGGCCGAGGTCGTACGCCCAGACCGTGGCGGCCAGTGCCGTGCCGACGGCACCCGCTGTGCGGCCCGCGCGGAAGGCGAGTCCGATACCGGCGGCGGTAAAGGCACCGGCGGCGGTCAGGGCCGCCGCCGGGCGGATGCGGCCCGAGGGCAGCGGGCGGGAGGGCCGTTCGACGGCGTCCTCGGCACGGTCGGCCCAGTCGTTGAGCGCCATGCCCGCTTCGTACAGACATAGGGAGGAGCCGATGGCGAGGAATGTGCCACGGTGCGGACGTACCCCGCGTGCGGCGGCGCCGGCGAGGGCGTCACCGGGCACGGTGAACAGGGCGGGCAGACGCAGGAGTTCGGCCCAGGCCCGCAGCCATCCGCGTCGCCTACCCGACCGGCGACCTGTGCTCATGGCGGCGGCCGGACCGGGAGTCCGGGCGGCCCCGCTCCCCGTGGCCCGCTCGGAGACGACGGCACCGGCGGCACCGGCTGCGCCGGACGAGGCGATACCCGCGCCGCCCGTCATGCGTCCCCCCGGGAACCACCGACACCGGCACCGCCTTGGTCGCCGCCACCCTCACGGGCCACGCCACCCTCACGGTCCCCGCCGTCACCGCCGACCCCGGGGCCCTCGCCCCGCAAGCGCGTGGCGAAGTTCATCAGGGCTGTGTGTTGGTCGCCGAGGGATGCGGGGGCGGTCGGGTCGGGGTCCTTGAAGTAGAAGCCGAGTTCGGGGCGCGGGCCGGTGAGGCCGAGGGCGTGGGCGCGCAGGAGGAGGCGGGCGAGGTCGAGGACGAGGGGCGCGGCGAGAGCGGAGTCGCAGCCCTGCCAGATGGTCTGGAGGATCATGCGGGCGCCGAGGAAGCCGTCGAAGGCGATGTGGTCCCAGGCGGTCTTCCAGTCGCCGAGCGCGGGCACGTCGTCGATGTGGACCTCGCCCTCGGGGGCGGAGCCGAGGGTGTCGGCGAGGACGCGTTCCTTGCCGGCGTTCTTGGCGGCGGCCGCGGCGGGGTCGGAGAGGGCGGCGCCGTCGCCGCCGCCGAGGAGATTGGTGCCGGACCAGGCGCGTACGTCGAGGGCACGCTGGTGGAACATCGGGCCGAGTACCGAGCGCAGCAGGGTCTGCCCAGTCTTGCCGTCGCGGCCCGCGTACGGGACGGCGGCGCTCGCCGCGAGGGGGGCGAGGGCGGGGTGGTGCAGGCCCGTGGAGGGGGTGAAGTTGACGTAGGGGCAGCCGGCGCGCAGGGCGGCGGCTGCGTAGAGGGAGCTGGGCGGGAGCGTGCCGTCGGTGGAGGCGGCGGGTTCGGTCGAGGCCACGTTGACGACGACGGTTCCGGCGAGGACGTGGGCGTCGGTGAAGGCGCGGATGTCGGCGGCGAAGGCGTCGATCAGTTCGTCCTGGGTGCGGCCCTCGTCGCGGCCGGGCAGCGGACCGCCGGGCCTGATCTCGCGGTCGGCGGCGGCGAGTTCGCCGTGCACGGCGGCCGGGAGTCCGGGCAGCAGGACGCCTCCGGCGGCGAGGTGTTCGGCGCGCTTGGGCAGCGGGCAGTCGACGGTGTCGTGGCCGCCGAAGACGAGGGAGGACAGCGCGGGCAGGCGGGAGTCGGTGAAGGGAGGGGTCTCGGTGACCATGCCGGTCGGGGGGTGGAGTCCGGCGGCGACAGCGGCGCAGCCGGCGACGGCGGTGGTGGCGACGGAGCCGCGGGCGCCGATGAGCCAGACGCCGTAGCGGGGGGCGGTGGAGGGGGACGGTTCGGCGGACATGGGCAGCCTCCTTGTCGTACGCGAACCGGGGGTACGGGCCGGGTGGTGCGCGGGGTGGTGCCGGGGTGAGGCGGCGGGAGGGGGTCCGGCGTCCCCCGCCCGCCGCCGCTCGGGGGCCTCTCGTGCGGATCGTGCCGGGCGCGGGCCGTGGTGCGGCGCCGTGGCCGGCCCCGATCCGGGCGAGGAGGCGCGGGGCTCTCGTCCGGAGCGGGCCGGGCCCGTGGCGTCCGGGGCCGCCGGGGCCCGGACCGCCCTGGCCCGCTCCGGACCGGGAGCCAACCTGCCTTTCCTTACTGCCTTGCCGTACTGCCTTACTGACTTGCCGTACTGCGTTGCCGTACGGCCTTACGGCCTTTCCGTCGGAACTGCCGTGCCTTACTGACTCTCCGTCGGATCGGGCGGGACCGGGGAGCGGTGGCCGGGCCTCGGGAGTCCGGCCCGCGCGATCCGAAGGAGTGGCGTCAGTCGGCCGTGCCGGGCAGGGCCTGGGAGGGCCGGGGTGCGGCCTTCGCGGTGCCTGGGGGCGGGGGCAGTTCCTTGAGGCGGATGTTGCGGAAGGCGACCTGGTCGTCGGGGCCGTGGTTCTGGAGGCCGATGTAGCCGTCGGTCAGGCTGCGCGCGGGGTCCTTGTTGGTGAAGTCGTTGATCTTGACTCCGTTGAGGAACACCTGGAGGCGTTCGCCCTGGACCTTGATCTCGTACTGGTTCCACCGGCCCGGCGGCTTCAGGGCCCGGTCGCGGGCCTTGATGTCGGCGGACTGGAAGGAGTAGACGGCGCCGGTGGTGCGGTCGGGTGCGTCGGTGGCGTCGATCTGGATCTCGTAGCCGTGGTCGACGGCCGACCAGGGGTCGTCGGAGGCCGGGAAGCCGACGAAGACACCGGAGTTGTCGTCGCCCTCCATCTTCCAGTCCAGTTTGAGGGAGTACGAGGACAGTTCCTTGGCCTGGTACCAGAGCAGGCCCATGCCGCCGGTGCTGTGCAGGGTGCCGGTGGCCTTGTCGACGGTGAAGCCGCCGGGGCCCGCCTGCCTCCAGCCCTCCAGGGTCTCGCCGTTGAAGAGGCTGCGGTAGCCGGTGTCCGGCTTGCAGTCCGCCGCGACCTGACCCGCCGCGTACTTCAGTCCGCCCAGCAGATGGCTCCGGAAGGCGGGGTCGGCGTAGGACTCCTTGGTGTGGCCGCCGCCGGTGTAGAAGGCGCGCCCGCCGCCGTAGTTCTGGCACCAGGCGATCGGATGGTCGCCCTTCATGGTGCCGCCGCTGTACGTGGTCTCGTCGAGGGTGGCGAGGACGTGGACGCGGTCGCGCGGGTTGGAGCGGTAGTTGTACCACTCGTCGGTGCGCGGCCAGGCGGCGGGCAGGCCGGCGGTGGCCGGGTGGTGGCGGTCCTCGACGCGGACCGTCGCCGGCTGGATCGCCGGGTGGGACTGGAACCAGGCGCCGACGAGGCCGCCGTAGTAGTCCCAGTCGTACTCGGTGTCGGCGGCGGCGTGCACCCCGAGGTAACCGCCCCCGCCCGCGATGTACGCCTCGAACGCCTTCTGCTGGTCGGCGTCGAGCACGTCGCCGGTCGTCGAGAGGAAGACGACGGCGCGGTAGCGGGCGAGGTTGGCGGGGGTGAACGCGGTGGCGTCCTCGGTGGCGTCGACGGTGAGCCGGGCGTCGGCGCCCAGTTGCCTCAGCGCGGCCACGCCGTCGGGGATGGAGTCGTGCCGGAAGCCGGCGGTCTTGGAGAAGACCAGGACGCGGTCCTTAGCCGCGCCCTTGTCGGGGGCGGAGGTGGCGGGTGCCGTGACCCCGCCGGTCAGCAGGGCCGCGGCAGCGGCCGCGAGCGCGACGCGTGTGGTGGTGCGCATGGTGACCTGCTCCTTCCTCAGCCCGTGGTGAAGGTGAAGTCGTCGACGTCGTACAGGGCGCCGGTGCCCGCTCCCTTGAAGACGAGGTAGAGGGTGGTGGTGGTCTTCGGCGCGTTGCTGATCGGCGTGCTCACGTCGGTGAACGTCTCCCAGGAGCCGGTCGGGGCGACGGTCGCCTTGCCGATGAGCTTGCCCGTGGGCGAGCCGGTGCGGACTTCGAGGGTGCCGCCGGAGCCGGCGGAGGAGACGCGCGCGGTCAGCGTCTTGGCGTTGGAGAGGAGGTAGGGCTTGAAGGAGATCCAGTCGCCGTTGTTGATGTCGCCGACGGTCCGGCCGCCGTTCGCCGGGGTGTGGGCGGCGACGGAGACGCCCTTGGAGTCGCCGAAGTGCTCGGCCTGGCGGTGCTTCTGCTGGGTGACGTGCTGGTCGTGCGTGGTGAGGGCCGGCTGGCCGTTCGCGCCCTTGTCGGTGTACTCGGCGTCGAAGACTCCGAAGACGTTGGCGTTCGGGTCGTGCTCGCTGTCGGCGCTGGTCTTGATGGTGCCGGAGCAGCCGTTGGCGGAGGTGACGGGGTGGCCGTGGCTGTCGTGGCCGAGGATGTGCGTGACCTTGACCTTGGAGCAGTCGATGGCGCCGTCCTCGGGGTCGGTCACCTTCACCTTGAAGGGGACCTCGTCGCCGAAGGTGAAGAGCTGGCCGTCACCGGGCAGTTCGAGGGTGACCTTGGGCGCGGTGTTGCCGACGACGAGATGGACGTCGGCGCTGCCGGTACGGCCCGTGGAGTCCTTGACGGTGACAGTGGCGGTGTAGGTGCCGTTCTTCTTGTAGACGTGGCCGGGGGCGGCTCCGGTGCCGGAGGTGCCGTCGCCGAAGTTCCAGCTGTAGGCGAGGGTGCCGCCGTCCGCGTCGCTCGCCGTGGCGGAGAACTTGACCTTCAGCGGTGCCTGCCCCGAGGTCTTGTCGACCTTGGCGTCGACCGTCGGGGAGTGTCCGTCGGTGGCGTTCTCGATGCGGTACAGGCCCGAGTTCTCGTCGCCGCCGAACCAGGCGGTGCCGTAGTCGAGGACGTACAGCGCGCCGTCCGGGCCGAAGGCCATGTCCATGACCTGGGTGCCGGTCCACGGGAAGGGGTTGATGGACGTGACCTTGCCGTCGGCGTCCTGCTCGATGCGCTTGATCCAGCGGCGGCCGAACTCGCCGGCGAAGAAGTCGCCGTCGTACGCCTCGGGGAAGCGGACCGGGGAGGTGTTGGCCGGGTCGTAGCGGTAGACCGGGCCGCCCATCGGGGACTCGGAGCCGGAGCCGAACTCGGGCACGGAGCCGTCGTCGTAGGGGATCCAGGCGGGCTGGGCGGGCGGCAGGTCGACGAGGCCGGTGTTGTGCGGCGACTCGTTCTTCGGCGCGTCGCAGTCGAAGGCGGCGCCGGAGGTCTTGGTGGCGAAGTCGTAGTCGACGTAGGGGTCGTTGGCGCCGGTGCAGTAGGGCCAGCCGAAGTTGCCGGCCTTGGTGACACGGGCGAACTCGACCTGGCCCGCCGGCCCGCGCTTCGGGTCGGCGGCGCCCGCGTCGGGGCCGTAGTCACCGACGTAGACGATGCCGGTGGGCTTGTCGACGCTCATCCGGAAGGGGTTGCGGAAGCCCATGGCGTAGATCTCGGGCCGCGTCTTCGCGGTGCCCGGCGCGAACAGGTTGCCCTCGGGGATCGTGTACGAGCCGTCGTCGGCGACCTTGACGCGCAGGATCTTGCCGCGCAGGTCGTTGGTGTTGCCGGCGGAGCGCTGAGCGTCGTAGGCCGGGTTGCGCGAGGCCCGCTCGTCGATGGGGGTGAAGCCGTCGGAGGCGAACGGGTTGGAGTCGTCGCCCGTCGACAGGTACAGGTTGCCGTCCTTGTCGAAGTCGATGTCGCCGCCGACGTGGCAGCAGATGCCGCGCGAGGCGGGGACGTCGAAGACCTTCTTCTCGGAGGCGTTGTTCAGGGTGCCGTCCGCGTTGAGGGTGAAGCGGGACAGGCGGTTGACGCCGTCGAAGGGGGCGAAGTCGGCGGCGGTGCCGTCGTTGGGGGCGTCGCCCGCGGGGGTGTTCAGCGGGGGCGCGTAGTAGAGGTAGATCGCGCGGTTCTCGCTGAAGTGCGGGTCGACGCCGACGCCCTGGAGGCCCTCTTCGTCGTGGCTGTAGACGTCGAGCTTGCCGGCGACCTTGGTGGTGCCGTTCTCGTCGGTCAGGCGCAGCACGCCGTCGCGCGAGGTGTGCAGGACCTTGCGGTCGGGCAGCACGGCGAGGCTCATCGGCTCGCCGACCTCCGCCGCTCCCTTGGCCAGGGTGACCTGCTGGAAGTCTTCGGCGACCGGGGCGGCCGCGGCGGTGCGCTCGGGGGCGGGCGCGGCGTGGGCGCTGACGCTGAGGCTCGCGCCGGCCAGCAGGGTGCCGGTGAGCAGCGCGAGCGCCTTGCGGGTTCTGGGGCGTTCTCTGTGCACGGGTTCCTCCGGAAAGGGGGGTGGGTCGTGCCGCGGGCGGGGTGCGCCGTCACCCCGAAGGAATGCGCTTGCCATGTACGCAGCAAGGAAGCTAGCCGTCTTTGTCCGGCTGGGATAGCCCTTGTGCGGCTGATTGTTGACTCTTTTTCCCGGCGGAGGACAAAGCCGGTTCCGGGCAGGCCGGAGCGGACTCCGTGCCCTGCCGTCCTCGGCCCACTCCCCCGCCGCCCCGGCCCGCGCGGACATGCCGTACGGACGGGCGGGGAGGCGGTGGATCGGTCCCCGACGACCCGCGCGGCCGTGCCGTACTCGGCCGTGCCGTGCGGGCCGGGAGGCGATCGTCGTCTACGAGCTGAACGCCGCGTCGAAGGAAGCCGTAGGCGGCTCGTAGTCGAACGCCTTCAGCCGCGCCAGCGCCTCCGGCGCGCCCTGGAGGCGGTCCATGCCCGCGTCCTCCCACTCCACGGAGACGGGCCCCGCGTAGCCGATGGAGCGCAGCATCCGGAAGACGTCCTCCCACGGCACGTCGCCGTGGCCGGCCGACACGAAGTCCCAGCCGCGCCGGGGATCGCCCCAGGGCAGATGGGAGCCGAGGCGCCCGCTTCGGCCGTCGAGGCGCTTGCGGGCCTCCTTGCAGTCGACGTGGTAGATCCGGTCGCGGTAGTCCCACAGGAAGCCGACCGGGTCGAGGTCCTGCCACACGAAGTGCGACGGGTCGAAGTTCAGCCCGAACGCGGGCCGGTTGCCGACCGCGTCGAGGGCGCGGCGCGTCGTCCAGTAGTCGTACGCGATCTCGCTCGGGTGCACCTCGTGCGCGAACCGGACGCCCTCGGCGTCGAACACGTCGAGGATCGGGTTCCAGCGGGTGGCGAAGTCCTCGTAGCCGCGCTCGATCATCGCCTCGGGCGCGGGCGGGAACATGGCGACGAGGTGCCAGATGGCGGAGCCCGTGAAGCCGACGACCGTGTCGACGCCGAACGCGGCGGCGGCCCGTGCCGTGTCCGCGATCTCGGCCGCCGCCCGCCGCCGCACGCCCTCGGCCTCGCCGTCGCCCCAGATGCGGGCGGGCAGGATCGCCTCGTGGCGTTCGTCGATGATGGCGTCGCAGACCGCCTGTCCGACCAGGTGGTTGGAGATCGCGTGGCAGGCCAGGCCGTACCTGTCGAGCAGGGCGCGCCTGCCCTTGACGTAGTCCGGGTCGGCGAGCGCCTTGTCGACCTCGAAGTGGTCGCCCCAGCAGGCGAGTTCGAGCCCGTCGTAGCCGAAGTCGCGGGCGAGGCGGCAGACCTCCTCCAGGGGCAGGTCCGCCCATTGGCCGGTGAAGAGGGTGAACGTGCGGGGCATGGCGGTGGGTCTCCTTCCGGGTCAGGCGGCGGGGACGGCGGTGTACACGGAGTTCTTCTCCGCGCTCTCCTCGACGGCGGCGAGCACCCGCTGCACCTGGAGTCCGTCGGCGAACGAGGGCGCGGGCGTGGCGCGTTCGGCGATGGCGTGGACGAGGTCGCGGGCCTGGTGGACGAAGGTGTGCTCGTAGCCGAGGCCGTGACCCGGCGGCCACCACGCCTCCAGGTAGGGGTGGCCCGGTTCGGTGACGAGGATGCGGCGGAAGCCCGCGCTGTCGCCCGGCTCGGTCTGGTCGTGGAAGAGGAGTTCGTTGAGGCGTTCGAGGTCGAAGGCCAACGAGCCCAGCTCGCCGTTGAGTTCGACGCTCAGCGCGTTCTTGCGGCCGGTGGCGAACCGCGTCGCCTCGAAGGAGGCGAGGGCGCCGGAGGCGAACCGGCCGGTGAACAGCGCCGCGTCGTCCACGGTCACCTCCCCCGTGCCAGGACCCGCCCCCGTCGAGGCGAGCCCGCTGGAGGCCCCCCCGGGCAGCGGGCGGTGCCGTACGAACGTCTCGGTGAGGGCCGAGACCCCGGCGAGCGGCTCCCCCGTGAGGTACTGGGCCAGGTCCACGGCGTGCGCGCCGAGGTCGCCGAGCGCGCCGGAGCCCGCGTACGCCTTCTGCAGCCGCCACGTCAGCGGGAACGCCGGGTCGACGAGCCAGTCCTGGAGGTAGGAGACCCGCACATGGCGCAGGGTGCCGAGGCGCCCCTGCTCGATCATGCGGCGGGCGAGCGCGAGGGCGGGCACGCGCCGGTAGTTGAACCCGGTCATCGCCACCTGGCCGCGGCCGGCCGCCGCCCGGGCCGCGCGGACCATGGCCTCGGCCTCGGCGACCGTGTTGGCCAGCGGCTTCTCGCACAGGACGTGCTTGCCGGCCTCCAGGGCGGCGATGGCGATCTCCGCGTGGCTGTCGCCGGGGGTGCAGATGTCGACGAGGTCGACGTCGTCGCGGGCGATCAGCGCCCGCCAGTCGGTCTCGGCGGCGGCCCAGCCGAGCTTGTCGGCCGCCGCGCGCACGGCCCGCGCGTCCCGGCCGCAGACCGCGGCGAGCCGGGGCGTGAGCGGCAGGTCGAAGACCCGGCCGACGGTCCGCCAGCCCTGGGAGTGGGCGGCGCCCATGAACGCGTAGCCGACCATGCCGACGCCGAGGACGGGCGGCGCCCCGCTCCCCCGCCGCCCGGCGACCGCCTCCGGGCCGCCCGAACTGTCCTGGTCGTGCGGTGTGTTGCTGCCTGCCATGCGGAAGTCCTCCTCGTCCACGCCGTGTTCGCCGTCCACCTCGCCCGGGCGGGCCGCGTCACTTGAAGCCGGTCGGCATGTACTGGTCGACGTTGGTCTTGTCGACGACCGCCGAGAACAGGGTCACGTGGGCGGGGATCTCGAACTCCGCCATGCCGCTGATGCCCCGGCCCTGGCCGAGCGCGCGGGCCAGGTCGATGGCGGAGGCGGCCATGGTCGGCGGGTACAGGACCGTGGCCTTGAGCACGCCCCGGTCCTGCTTGATCTCCTGGAACGCGGAGAGGGCTCCCGCGCCGCCGACCATCATGAAGTCGTCGCGGCCCGCCTGCTTGATGGCGCGCAGCGCGCCGACGCCCTGGTCGTCGTCGTGGTTCCACAGCGCGTCGAAACTCTTCTGCGCCTGGAGCAGCTGCGCCATCTTGGCCTGCCCCGACTCGACGGTGAACTCGGCGGCCTGGCGGGCGACTTTGCGGATGTTCGGGTAGTTCTTCAGGGCGTCGTCGAAGCCCTGGGTGCGCTGCTTGGTCAGCTCCAGGTTGTCGAGGCCGGCCAGCTCGATCACCTTGGCGTTCTTCTTGTCCTTGAGCTTCTCGCCGATGTAGTTGCCGGCGCTCAGGCCCATGCCGTAGTTGTCGCCGCCGACCCAGCAGCGGTACGCCTGCGGGGTGTTGAAAATGCGGTCGAGGTTGACGACGGGGATCCCGGCGCGCATCGCCTTGAGACCGACCTGGGTGAGGGCCTTGCCGTCGGCGGGCAGGATGACGAGGACGTCGACCTTCTTGTTGATGAGGGTCTCGACCTGGCCGATCTGGGCTGCGGTGTCGTTGGAGCCCTCGGTCGCGGCGAGGGTGACGTCGGCGTACTTCTTCGCGCGGGACTTGGCGTTCTCGGTGATGGCGTTGAGCCAGCCGTGGTCGGCCTGGGGTCCGGCGAAGCCGATGGTGACGTGCTTGCCCTTCTTGTCGTCGGCGACGGCCTGGTCGGCGGCCTTGTCGGCGCCGTCGCCCTTGTCGCTGGGCTCGTTGCTGGTGCAGGCGGTCAGCAGGCCGCCGGTGGTGACGGCGGCGGCCCCGAACAGCAGTCGTCTGCGGCTCGCCATCTGGCTCGTGATCTCTGGCATGGCGTCGTCCTTTCCCGAACAACGGTCGTTCCCGAACGAAGGTCTTGACGTAGGAGGGGGCGGCGGGGGCCCGACCTCAGGCGGAGGAGCGTGCGGTGCGGCGCTGGACGAGGACGGCGGCGACGATGATCGCGCCCTTGGCGATCTGCTGGACGTCGCTCTGGAGGTTGTTCAGCGCGAAGATGTTGGTGATGGTGGTGAAGATCAGGACGCCGAGGACGGAGCCGGTGATGGTGCCGCGCCCGCCGGTCAGGAGGGTGCCGCCGATGATGGCGGCGGCGATGGCGTCGAGCTCGTACAGGTTGCCGTTGGTGTTCTGGCCGGAGCCGGCGAGCACGATCAGCAGGAACGCGGCGATGCCGCAGCACAGCCCGGACAGCAGGTAGAGGTACAGGCGTTGACGGCGTACGTCGATGCCGGCGAGGCGGGCCGCCTCCGCGTTGCCGCCGACCGCGACCGAACGGCGGCCGAACGTCGTGCGGTTGAGGACGAGCCAGCCGATGACGGTGACGGCGGCGAAGACGAGGACGAGCGGCGGGATGCCGAGCAGGTAGGAGTCGCGTTCACCGAGCTTGAGGACGCTGTCGACGGTGACCATCTGCGTCTTGCCGTCGGTGATCTGCAGGGCGAGGCCCCGGCCGGAGGCCAGCATGGCGAGCGTGGCGATGAACGGGACCATGCCGCCGTACGCGATGAGCAGCCCGTTGACGAGACCGCAGCCGACGCCGACGACGACAGCGGTGAACAGGATGCCGAGGAAGCCGTACTCCTGGGTGGCGACCGTCGTGGCCCAGACGCTGGCGAGGGCGACGATGGCACCGACGGACAGGTCGATGCCGCCCGAGATGATGACGAAGGTCATGCCGACGGTGACGACGCCGATGACGCTGGCCTGGGTGAGCACGAGTTGCAGGTTGTCGGTGTCCAGGAAGCTGTCGGGCTGCGTGATGCCGCCGATGACGACGAGCACGGCGAGCACACCGAGCAGCGACAGGGTGCGGACGTCGAACCGCAGACCGCGCGGGACGCCGGGGCGCGGGGCCGGGGCGCTGGCGGGCGGTGCAGGGCGGGCCGGTGAGGCGGGTTGCGTCATGGCGCCGGGGTCCCTTCTGGGCGTTCGGGGATGCGGGGGCGGACGGACGGGCGTGGGGATACGGGCGTGTGCGGGTGCCCGGGGTGTACGGGCGTGCCTGCCCGGGTGCGTACGGAGGTGCCGCCTGGGGCGCCTTGCCGTACGGGGAGGCCGGCGGGGGCGTAAAGGAAGCACGGGCGGCGCGTCACGCCGGGGCCCCTTCGGGGGAGGCGTGCAGGACGAGGTCGAGGACCTTGTGCTCGGTCAGTTCGGCGGCCGGCGCCTCGTGGACTACCTGACCCTCGCGCAGCACGAGGACGCGGTCGGCGAGGCCGAGCACCTCGGGGACCTCGCTGGAGACGAGCAGGACGGCGAGCCCGTCGTCGGCGAGCCGGCGCACCACGGCGTACAGCTCGGCGCGGGCGCCGACGTCGACGCCGCGCGTGGGCTCGTCCAGCAGCAGCACCTTGCAGCCGCGCAGCAGCCAGCGGGCGAGCACGGCCTTCTGCTGGTTGCCGCCGGAGAGGGTGCGGACGGGCACGGACGGGTTGTCGGGCCGCAGCGACAGGGCGCGGATCGCGTCGTGCGCGGCCTCGCGCTCGCGGCGCCGGTCGAGCCAACCCCCGTAGGAGAAGCGGGACATGGAGGAGACGGAGACGTTGCGGGTGACGGACTCCAGCATGAGCAGGGCCTGCGCCTTGCGTTCCTCGGGGGCGAGGCCGAGCCCGGCGCGGATGGCGGCGCGGACGCTTCCGGGGCGCAACGCGGCGCCGTCCACGGTGATCTGACCGGACGTCGGCTTACGGGCGCCGTAGATCGTCTCCAGGATCTCGGAGCGGCCGGAGCCGACGAGCCCCGCGAGCCCGACGATCTCGCCGGGCCGCAGCTCCAGGTCGAGCGGCGCGAACTCCCCCGCACGCGCGAGGCCGCGCACCTCCAACACCGGTCGCCGGTCGGCGCGTTCATCGGTGAGCGGGGGCCGGTCGGGGAAGACGTACTCGACGTTGCGTCCGGTCATCAGGGCGACGACCTCGCGCGTCGGGGTGTCCTTGGCGGGGAGTCCGCCCGCGACCGCGCGCCCGTCCTTGAGGACGGTGACGCGGTCGCCGATGCGGCGGATCTCCTCCAGGCGGTGCGAGATGTAGACGACGGCGACCCCGTCGGCGGTGAGGTCGGCGACGATCCGAAAGAGGTTGTCGACCTCGTCGGGGTCGAGGGCGGCGGACGGCTCGTCCATGACGATGAGGCGTACGTCGTGGGAGAGCGCGCGGGCCATCGACACGATCTGCTGCCCGGCGGCGGACAGGTCGCCCACGAGGGTGGCGGGGTCGATCCCGCCATGGCCGAGACGTTTCAGCAGGGCGCGGGCGGCGTCCCGCGCGTCCTTGCCGCGTACGACGAAGCCGCCGGCGGTCGGTTCATGGCCGAGGAAGATGTTCTCGGCGACCGACATGCCCTCCACCAGGTCGAGTTCCTGGTAGATGGTGGCGATGCCGAGGCGCATCGCGGCGATGGGCGAGCGCAGGACGACCTGCTCGCCGCGCCAGGTGATGGCGCCCTCGTCGGGCTGGTGGGCGCCGGCGAGGACCTTGATCAGCGTGGACTTGCCCGCGCCGTTCTGGCCGAGCAGGCAGTGCACCTCCCCCGCCGCCACCTCCAGGTCGACGCCGTCGAGGGCGCGGACTCCGGGGAACGACTTGGTGATGCCGGACATGGTGAGCAGCGGTGCGGGTGAGGCCGAAGGTGCCATGGCGGGTCCCCTAGCAGCGGGTGCGGGCCGGTTTCAGGGCAGGGCGGAGCGTGAGGCGGGCACGGTGCGGTGCCCGGCAGGGCGGGGTTCGGTGTGTGCGGGGCGCGGTTCGGGCGGGCGCGGAGCCGGGGCGGGGGGGGTGCGCGCTGTCGTGCGTCGGGGCGTGCGGGGGTAGGGAGCCGGCGGTGCCGGGTGCGAGGTGCCGGGTGCGCGGGTGTGTCGGGGCGGGGGTACGTCGGTATGTCGGTGCGTGGATACGTGGGTATGTCGATACAGCGGTGCGTGGTGCGTCGGTGCGTGGGTGCCGGTGGGACGGAACCGGCGTACGGGAAGAGGGCTACAGGGAGCGGGCTACGGGGTCAGGGCGTACGGGTGCCGTGGTGCGGGCGTGACCAGGAGCTTGCGGTGGTGCGGCGGCGCGGGGCGCGGGCGCCCTACGCCGGGGAGAACAGGTGGTCGCTGATGAGCCGGGCGCCGCCGATGACTCCGGCGGCGGGCCCCAGCTCGCCGAGGACGATGGGGAGGTTGCCGGTCGCCAGCGGCAGGGACTGGCGGTAGACCTGGGTGCGCAGGGCGGCCAGCAAAGTGTGGCCGAGTCCGGTGACGCCGCCGCCGATGACGACGAGCCCCGGGTTGAAGAAGCTGACGAGGGAGGCGATGACCTGCCCGGTGCGGTTGCCGCCCTCGCGGATCAGGTCGAGGGAGGTCGGGTCGCCGGCGGTCGCGGCGACGGCCACGTCCGACGCGGTGAGCCGGCCGGTCGCGTCGAGGCGTGACGCCAGCTCCGGCGAGCGGCCGTCGCGGGCGGCCTCCTCGGCGTCGCGGGCGAGTGCCGCGCCGCTGAAGTACGCCTCCAGGCAGCCCCTGTTGCCACACGCGCAGGGGCGGCCGTCCGGCTCGACCTGGATATGGCCGATGTCGCCCGCGGAGCCGGTGGTGCCGCGGTAGACGTCACCGCCGACGACGATGCCGCAGCCGATGCCGGTGCCGATCTTGACGCAGAGGAAGTCGCGGGCCTGGCGGGCCACTCCCGCGTGCTGCTCGCCCATCGCCATCAGGTTCACGTCGTTGTCGACCATGACCGGGCAGCCCAGCTCCTGGCTGAGCGCCTCGCGGACGGGGAAGCCGTCCCACCCGGGCATGATCGGCGGGGCGACGGGCACGCCCTCGGGGAAGCGGACCGGGCCGGGCACGCCGATGCCCGCCCCGTCGAACCCCTCGGCGAGCCCGGACGCCTTCAACTTGGCGGCCATGGCGAGGACTTGCTCGAAGATGGCGACCGGGCCCTCACGGACGTCCATGGGCTGGGTGATGTGCCCGAGGACCTCCAACTCGGCGTTGGTGACGGCGACGTCGACCGAGGTCGCGCCGATGTCCACGCCGAGGAACCGGAGTTCGGGGGCGAGCCGGATGTTGTGGGAGCGGCGGCCGCCGCGCGAGGCGGCGAGTCCGTCGGCGACCACGAGTCCGGTCTCCAGGAGCCGGTCCACCTCGACGGCCAGCTTCGACCGGGAGAGGTCGACCTGATCGCCGAGCTGGGCGCGGGAGTTGGGCCCGCCGTCACGCAGCAGTCGCAGCAGCCGCGCCTGGTGCGCGTTCGCGGGTCGAGCCGTCATGCGTCTCACGTGCCCCTCCCCGCCTCTTCGGGCTCCGGTCGTCGTGCTTTCGATGGGGAACGTAGCAGCGGCCGCCGGGTGTGGGAAGAAGTTGCGCAGGAATTACCCTCGACTTTTTCCCCTCACAGGACAAAGGCCGTCGCGCGAACCCTCGTATCGAGGACGACCCCCGTATCGAGGACCACCCCCGTATCGAGGACGACGGCCCGATCAGGGGACGCGGACGACCTGGCCCGCGTAGGAGAGGTTGCCGCCGAAGCCGAAGAGGAGCGCGGGGGCGCCGCTGACGAGTTCGCCGCGCTCGATGAGCTTGGACAGGGCCATCGGCACGCTCGCCGCCGAGGTGTTGCCGGAGTGGACGACGTCCTTGGCGACGACCGCGTTGACCGCGCCGATCTTCTCGGCGAGCGGCTCGATGATCCGCAGGTTGGCCTGGTGCAGCACGACGGCCGCGAGGTCGGCGGGGGTCAGTCCGGCGCGTTCGCAGGCGGCGCGGGCGAGCGGCGGGAGCTGCCGGGTGGCCCAGCGGTAGACGGACTGGCCCTCCTGCGCGAAGCGCGCGGGCTCGCCCTCGATGCGCACGGCGTTGCCCATCTCAGGGACGGAGCCCCAAAGGACCGGGCCGATGCCGCTCTCCTCGCCGTCGGCGCACCGCTCGACGACGACGGCTCCGGCGCCGTCCCCGACGAGGACGCAGGTGGAGCGGTCGCTCCAGTCGGTGACGGCGGACATCTTGTCGGCGCCGACGACGAGGGCGCGGGTGGCGGCCCCGGCGCGCAGGGTGTGGTCGGCGGTGGCGAGGGCGTGCGTGAACCCGGCACAGACCACGTTCAGGTCGAGGGCGGCCGGCGCGGGGACGCCCAGGCGGTGGGCGACGCGGGCGGCGGTGTTCGGGGAGCGGTCGACGGCCGTGGAGGTGGCGACGATCACGAGGTCCACGGCGTCCGGGGTGAGGCCGGCGGCGGCGAGGGCCTTGGCGGCGGCGTGCGCGGCCAGCTCGTCGACGGGCTCGTCGGGGCCCGCGATGTGGCGGGTGCGGATGCCGACGCGGGAGCGGATCCACTCGTCGCTGGTGTCGACCATGCCGGCGAGGTCCTCGTTGGTGAGGACGCCTGCGGGCTGGTAGTGGCCGACGCCGGTGATGCGCGAACCGTTCATGGGGCCCCCTCGGGTGAGCTGCGAATCATCAGTGTGCGCAGCGAGTGGCGCGTACGAGGTGACGGACAGCTACAGGATCCGGGCGCGGCTCTTGGAGAGTTCCGAGTATTCCGCCAGGTCAGGCGGTGAACGCCCGAACGCCCGCGCGACCGGCGTCACGTCCGCCGTCCGGCCCCGCCTCCCCGCGCCTCCCCCCGCACCGGCCGCCGTCCGCCCAGGTCGCCGCACCGCCCGTGACCCGCCCGGTGACCCCGCGCCGCCGCGCCCCACCCCCCGTACAGGACAATGAAATGGCCCGAGGTCGCCGCCGTTCACGGGAAGTCGGCGGCTCGCGGCGCATTCCGTAACAAGGGCCGCATCGGCTGCCAGGACGTACAGAACCGGGACTGATCAGGACATGGGACGAGTCACGGAACGGCGCAAGGTCATCCGGATCAGGGACGGGCACGTCTCCGTACGGCCGGACACGCTGGTGGCCGAGGAGCCCCTGGAGATCCGGCTGAACGGCAAGCCGCTCGCCATCACCATGCGCACCCCGGGCGACGACTTCGCGCTGGCGGCCGGGTTCCTCGTCAGCGAGAGCGTGCTCGGCTCCGGCGCCGACCTCCAGAACATCGTGTACTGCGCGGGCGCCACCGAGGACGGCTCGAACACGTACAACGTCGTGGACGTGCGCACCGCGCCCGGCGTGGAACTGCCCGACATCACGCTGGAGCGGAACGTCTACACGACCTCCTCGTGCGGGCTGTGCGGCAAGGCCAGCCTGGACGCGGTGCGCACGACGGCCCGCCACCCGATCGCGGACCGGCCCCCGGTGCGCCTCTCCCCCGAGCTGCTGGCCTCGCTGCCGGACCGGTTGCGCGAGTCGCAGCGGGTGTTCGACCGGACGGGCGGGCTGCACGCGGCGGCGCTGTTCGACGAGGACGGCACCCTGCTCGAGATAAGGGAGGACGTGGGCCGGCACAACGCGGTGGACAAGCTGGTCGGGCGGGCCCTCCAGGACGACCGGCTGCCGCTGTCGCGGGCGGTGCTGCTCGTCTCGGGCCGCGCCTCGTTCGAGCTGGCGCAGAAGGCCGTCATGGCGGGCATCCCGGTCCTCGCGGCGGTCTCGGCGCCCTCGTCGCTGGCGGTGGACCTCGCGGCGGAGACCGGCCTGACCCTGGTCGGCTTCCTGCGCGGCGCGTCCATGAACGTCTACGCGGGCGAGCAGCGGGTGATCACGGATACGAGGGAGCCGGCCTCCCAGGACTGACGGGTACGAGGGTGCCGGCCCTCAGACGTACGGGTACGAGCGTGTCGGCCTCCCAGGACTGACGGGTACGAGCGTGCCGGTCCCCGGGACGGACCGGTCGGCCCGCGCTCAGGGCGACGCCGGTGCCGCCGACCGCCGGGAAGGCCCCGCGTCCCCGTCCCGCTCGTCGGCCAGGTCCGCCGCGCGGGCCTCCGGGTCGCGGGAGCGGCGCTTGGCGATGACCGCGCAGACCATGAGCTGCATCTGGTGGAACAGCATCAGGGGCAGCACGGCGAGCGAGGCGTGGGCGCCGAACAGGACGCTCGCCATCGGCAGCCCCGACGCCAGGGACTTCTTGGACCCGGCGAACTGGATGGCGACGCGGTCCGCGCGGGAGAAGCCGAGCGCCTTGGAGCCGTACCAGGTGACCGCGAGCAGCACGGCGAGCAGCACCGCCTCCACGCCGAGCAGCCCGGCCAGCCGTACGGCGCTGACCTGGTGCCAGATGCCCTCGACCATGCCCTCGCTGAACGCCGTGTAGACGACGAGGAGGATCGAGCCGCGGTCCACGTACCCGAGGACCTTCTTGTGGCGGGCGATGAACCCGCCGATCCAGCGCCTCAGCAGTTGCCCCGCGAGGAACGGCACGAGGAGCTGGAGCACGATCTTCACCAGGGAGTCCGCGGAGAAGCCGCCCCCGCTGTTGCCGAGGAGGAGCGCCGCGAGCACCGGCGTCAGGACGATGCCGGCGAGGGAGGAGAAGGACCCCGCGCAGATCGCCGCCGGCACGTTGCCCCGGGCGATGGAGGTGAACGCGATGGACGACTGGATCGTGGACGGCACCAGCGTGAGGAAGAGGAAGCCCTCGTACAGGTTGCGCGGCAGCAGCACCGGCACCAGGCCGCGCGCGGCGAGCCCGAGCAGCGGGAAGAGGACGAACGTGCAGGCCAGCACGGTCAGATGGAGGCGCCAGTGGCGCAGCCCGTCCATCGCCTCACGGGTGGACAGGCGGGCCCCGTAGAGGAAGAAGAGGAAGGCGACGGCGGCGGTCGAGGCGCCGGACGCCACGTCGGCCGCGGTGCCGCGCGCGGGCAGGAGCGCGGCCAGGCCCACGGTGGCGATCAGCGCCAGGATGTAGGGGTCGGCCGGTATCCAGGACGGCAGGCTGGGGCGCTTCATCGGTTCCTGGTTCCTAGCTCTCGGGTCTTGTCGTGCCGTCTTCCATGGTGGACGCGATCATCGTCATCGGGAATCCCGTATACCGCTCTGACTGTCATCGCGCTCCGTGATGACCGACCTTAGGGCCTGATCCGAAGGACAGGCCCTAAGGTCGGAGCATGTACGACCCCGGGCAGTTGCGGACGTTCCTCGCGGTGGCGCAGACGCTGAGCTTCACGCAGGCGGCGCGGCGCCTCGGGCTGCGGCAGTCCACGGTGAGCCAGCATGTGCGGCGCCTGGAGGACGCGGCCGGCCGGACCCTGTTCGCGCGGGACACGCACGGGGTGGAGCTGACGGAGGACGGCGAGGCGATGCTCGGGTTCGCCCGGCGCATCCTCGACGTCCACGAGCAGGCGGCCGCGTTCTTCACGGGGACGCGGCTGCGCGGGCGGCTGCGGTTCGGGGCGTCGGAGGACTTCGTGCTGACGCGGCTGCCGGAGATCCTGGAGTCGTTCCGCGCCGAGCACCCCGAGGTCGATCTGGAGCTGACGGTGGAGCTGTCGGGGACGCTGCACGAACTGCTCGACGCCGGTGAGCTGGACCTCGTCCTCGCCAAGCGGCGCCCGCAGGACCCGGGCGGGGAGTCGGTGTGGCACGACCGGCTGGTGTGGATCGGCTCGGAGCGGCTGCGGATCGACCCGGAGCGGCCGGTCCCGCTGATCGTCTACCCGCCGCCGGGGATCTCGCGGGCGCAGGCGATGGCGGCGCTGGAGCGGCACGGGCGGGCCTGGCGGATCGCGTGCACGAGCGGTTCGCTGAACGGGCTGATCGCGGCGGCGCGGGCGGGCCTCGGCGTGATGGCGCACTCGCGCGGGCTGATCCCGCCGGGGCTCGTGCGGGTGCCGGAGCGGGCGGGGCTGCCGCAGCTCGGCGAGGTGGACTTCGTCGTACGGCAGGCGCAGGACCGGCCGCGAGAGGCGCAGGAGCCGGCGCGGGCGCTCGCGGCGGCGATCCTGGCGGGCGGCGACCGTCTGCACCGATGAGCGGACCCGCGGACCCCGCGGCTGGTACGGTCACCCCCGCGCACCGTTGCGGAACCGACCGCTCCGCCCAAAAGGCCGGGCGGTGGCCCCTCGTGACCCCGTCGTACAGATTCGGTGGAGAGGGGCGGGAAACGGTGAAGAGGGCCGGGAGATTACGGCACCGAAACTTACTCATCCGTAAGAATTCTGTCCCGCGCCTTCCGTTGTGGCCGGATTTCTGCGGCTGACCTGTGGGTATGACGCCCGCTTCGCGCCCTTTGACGCCCCTCCCGCGGGGCCGCCCGGTCGGGTACCGTCACCGACGCTGCGGAGCGCCACAAGGAGCAACTTTGCGCGAGTTCACCCACCCCCCTCTGGCGTCGGCGCCGCCGGTGGGCGGCCTGGCCGACGCCGTCTTCGACCACGCCCAGGACGACCCCGGCCACATCGCCTTCGGGCGCAAGGACGCCGAGGGCCGCTGGCAGGACGTCACCTCGGCCGCGTTCAGGGACGAGGTGCTCGCCCTCGCCAAGGGGCTGCTCGCCCAGGGCATCCGGTTCGGCGACCGCGTGGCGATCATGTCGCGCACCCGCTACGAGTGGACCCTGTTCGACTTCGCGCTGTGGACCATCGGCGCGCAGGTCGTGCCGGTCTATCCGACCTCCTCGGCCGAGCAGGTCTTCTGGATGCTCTACGACGCCCAGGTCTCGGCAGCGGTCGTGGAGCACGAGGACCACGCGATGACGATCGCCACCGTCATCGGGCGGCTGCCGCATCTGCACCGGCTGTGGCAGCTCGACGGCGGCGCCGTGGCCGAACTGACCGCGTCCGGCACGCACGTGGACGACGAGACCGTGCACCGCCACCGCCGCGCGGTCACCCCGGAGTCGGTCGCCACCGTCATCTACACGTCGGGCACGACCGGCCGCCCCAAGGGCTGCGTGATCTCGCACGGCAACTTCATGTTCGAGGCGGACACGGTCGTCGAGCGGTACGAGACGGTCTTCTCGACCAAGCGGGACCGGGTGCCGTCCACCCTGCTCTTCCTGCCGCTCGCGCACGTCTTCGGGCGGATGGTGGAGGTCGCCGCGGTCCGCGCCGGCGTGAAGCTCGGCCACCAGCCGCAGTTGAACGCGGCGGCGCTGCTCCCCGACCTCCAGGCGTTCAAGCCGACGTTCATCCTGGCGGTGCCGTACATCTTCGAGAAGGTGTTCAACGCGGCGCGGCGCAAGGCGGAGAAGGAGGGGAAGGCCGGCCCCTTCGAGAAGGCCGTCGACTGCGCGGTCAAGTACGCGGACGCGCAGGAGGCGAGAGCCTTCGGCACCGGGCCCGGCCCCTCGGCGTCGCTGCGCGTGCAGCACTCCCTGTTCGACAAGCTCGTGTACGCGAAGGTCCGCGAGGCGATGGGCGGCCGGGTGCGGTACGCGATGTCGGGCGGGTCGGGGATGGACCGGCGGCTCGGGCTGTTCTTCGCGGGCGCGGGCGTCACGATCTACGAGGGGTACGGACTGACCGAGTCGACGGCCGCCGCGACCGCGAACCCGCCGGAGCAGACCCGCTTCGGCACGGTCGGCAAGTCGATCCCCGGCACGACCGTGCACATCGCGGAGGACGGCGAGGTCTGGCTGCACGGCGGCAACGTCTTCCAGGGCTATCTCAACGACCCGAAGGCCACCGACGCGGCCCTGCACGACGGCTGGCTCGCCACCGGCGACCTCGGCGCGCTCGACGCCGACGGCTATCTGACGATCACCGGCCGCAAGAAGGAGATCCTCGTGACCTCCGGCGGCAAGAGCGTGTCGCCGCAGCAGCTCGAGGAGCGGGTCCGCGACCATCCGCTGGTCGCCCAGTGCATCGTCGTCGGCAACGACCGGCCCTACATCGCCGCGCTCGTCACCCTCGACTCCGAGGCCGTCGAGCACTGGCTCGGCATGCGCGGCAAGCAGCTCATGACCCCCTCCGACCTCGTGCGCGACCCGGATCTGGAGACGGAGGTCCGGCGCGCGGTCGTCGCCGCCAACACCCTGGTCTCGCAGGCGGAGTCGATCCGCACCTTCCGCATCCTGGCCCATCAGTTCACCGAGGAGCACGGCCTGCTCACGCCGTCCCTCAAGCTCAAGCGCAAGGCCATCGAGACGGTGTACGCGGCCGAGGTCGACGCCCTCTACCAGGGCTGACCGGCGCCCGGCGGGTCGGTGCGGGCACACATGACGGTCCGATCCTGCGCACAGGATTCACATACGTGACTGGCATGCTGGAGTGCGGTGCTCGTGGAATGCGGGCGGACCCGTGATCGTTGACCATGGGAGTACCGAGCAGGACCGGGCATCGCCCGATGACCAGACGACGTAAGGACCGACACCTCGTGAGCAAGGTTCCCCCGATCATCCTGAACAACGGCGTCGAGATGCCGCAGCTCGGCTTCGGCGTGTGGCAGGTGCCGGACGACGAGGCAGAGAAGGCGGTGGCGGCGGCCCTGGAGGCCGGGTACCGCAGCATCGACACGGCGGCGATCTACGGCAACGAGGAGGGCACCGGCAAGGCCGTCGCGGCCTCCGGCATCCCCCGCGCGGAGCTGTTCGTCACCACGAAGCTGTGGAACGCGGACCAGGGCCACGACGCGACGCTGCGCGCCTTCGACACGTCGCTCGACAAGCTCGGCCTCGACTACGTGGACCTGTACCTCATGCACTGGCCGCTGCCGTCCAAGGACCTGTACGTGGAGACGTACAAGGCGATGGAGAAGCTGTACGAGGAAGGCCGCGCCCGGGCCATCGGTGTCTCCAACTTCCTTCCGGAGCACCTGGACCGGCTGACCGAGCACACCTCCGTCATCCCCGCCGTCAACCAGATCGAGCTGCACCCGCACCTCCAGCAGCACGCCTCCCGCGAGAAGCACGCGGAGCTGGGCATCGCCACGGAGGCGTGGTCGCCGCTCGGCCAGGGCAAGGGCATCCTGGAGGTCCCGGCCATCGTCGCCATCGCCCAGAAGCACGGCCGCACCCCGGCGCAGGTCGTCCTGCGCTGGCACGTGCAGCAGGGCAACGTGGTGATCCCGAAGTCCGTGACGCCCTCGCGGATCCGGGAGAACATCGACGTGTACGGCTTCGAACTGGACGCCGAGGACCTCGGCGCGATCAGCGCGCTCAACGAGGACCGGCGGCTCGGCCCGGACCCGGCCACGTTCGACGTCGCCTGACGCCACCCGCGCCCCTCACGCCCGTGCCTCACCCGTACGGGCGAAGCCGCCGGCCCGGACCTTCACACAGGTCCGGGCCGGCGGCGTTCCCGGGGCGGTGCCGCCCGGGGTGACCGTGCTACGCGGGCCGGTGCGCCACGTGGACGGTGTGGCCCGTCAGCAGGAACAGGTCGGAGCGCCGGTGCAGGCTCTCCGGATCGGCCGGGTCGAGCAGCCGGTCCAGCGTGGCCAGGTCGTCGGCGTCGAGGCCCTCGGCGAGACCCTCGCGGCGTCGCGTCCACAGCTCGACGACCAGCTCACGGGCGGTCGGCGCGAGCGGCGCGGGCAGGTCGAGCAGGAACGTACGGTTCGTCGCGCCGCTCAGGCCGGCGTCCGCGAGCAGCCGCGTCCAGTTCTCCGTGTCCTTCCGCGTGCCGGGCAGGGACTCGCGCATTCCGGCGAACCAGTCCTCCTCCAGCGCGTCGGCCCGCGCCTGGAGCCCGGGCCGGCCGATGCCGAAGTCACGCGGCAGGCTGCGCCAGGGCAGGCCGCCCTCGACGAGCGCGAGGGTGCCGCCGGGGGCGAGGCGCCCGGCGAGCCCGGCGACGGCCGCCGCCTGGTCTCCTACGTGGTGCAGGGAGCGCGCCGCCCAGACGAGATCCGCCTCCGGCAACTTGTCCGCGTCCTGCGGGAGTTCGGCGCGCAGCGTCTCGAAGCGGTCGGCGATGCCCGCCTTCTCCGCCTGTCCGGCGGCGCGGGCGAGCAGGGTCTCCTCCGGGTCCGCGGCGACGACCCGTGCCATCGGGAACGCCGTCGCCAGGTGGCGGGAGACCGCGCCGGGGCCCGCGCCCGCGTCCACGATGAGGTCCGTGCCGGCGGGGCGGGACTGGCGCAGCCAGTCCAGGGCCTGGGTGTACAGGGGCGTGTAGACCTCCGCGTTCCGCTCCAGGTGGGGGATCATCGTCGCCCAGTCCAGATCGCCGTGGTCGTGCCCGTGCGCGTGCCCGTGCTGGTGATGGCCGTGTGCCATGACTGAGATCGCCGCCCTTCGTTCCTGCAACCGGAGTCCCTCCAGAGTGCGGCCCCCTCCCACAGGGGGCAACTAACTTTGCCGTTCAAGCAAACCCCCTTAGGGGCGCGGGGAACTGCGCGAGAAGCCCCACCAGGGCTGCACCCGAGGCACAACGATCACGCACCCGGCGCTGGGTGCCGCCTTGCCCACCCGTGCCGCCCCAGGCGGCAGACTGCCCAAGGCGGCGGGCGCCTGAGAAGTGCCGGCGCTGATCGCCCCCTCAGGGGCGCGGGGAACTGCGCGACCAGCCACGACGAAACCCGCACCCGGCGACAACGCCTGGGGCTCCGCCCCGGACTCCGCTCCTCAATCGCCGGAGGGGCTGGGAGTTGGCGGCGAGGCCAGCCCGCCAGGACCCAGCGCCGGAGGCCGGGAGTCGGCGCTGAGGCCAGCCCCCTCAGGGGCGCGGGGAACTGCGCGACCAGCCACGACGAAACCCGCACCCGGCGGCCAGCCGCCCCGCGCTTGACCTCGCGTGCGCTCCAACGCGTTGAATCGCTGCCCTCAGCCCGACGCACCTCAGCCGTCGAGCACGACGAGGGAGCCCCCATGCGATATCGCACCATCGGCACCGACCCGGCCACCCGCCGCGAGGTCAGCGCACTGAGCCTCGGCGCCATGCTGTTCGGCACGGCGACGGACGAGGCGACGGCGTTCGCACTGCTGGACCGGTACGTGGCGGCGGGCGGCACGTTCATCGACACGTCCGACAACTACGCGTACTGGCACACCGGCAGCGTCGGCGGCGAGAGCGAACGCGTCCTCGGCGCCTGGCGGCGCAGCCGGGGCGTCACCGACGAGGTGGTGATCGCCACCAAGGTCGGCGCCGCCCCGCGCTCCCCCGGCACCGGCTTCGTCGACAACGCGGAGGGCCTGTCGGCGGCGGCGATCCGGGCCGCGGTGGCCGGCAGCGCGGAGCGGCTCGGCGTGGCGAAGCTCGACCTGCTGTACGCGCACATCCCGGACCCGGCCGTCGAACTCGCCGAGACGGTAAGGGCGTTCGGAGCGCTCGTGGCCGAGGGGACGGTCGGTCTGCTCGGCGTCTCGAACCACTGGGCGTGGCAGGTGGAGCGGGCGCGGGCGCTGGCCAGGGCCGAGGGCATCGCGGGGTACGAGGTGCTCCAGTACCAGCACAGTTATCTGCGGCACCGCACGGATCTGCGCAGCGCGCTGTCCCCGGACGGGGAGCTGGGCACGGTCGAGGGCAATCTGCTGAGCATGGTGCGGGCGGAGCCGGACCTCGCGCTGGTGGCGTACTCGCCGCTGCTCGCGGGCGCCTACGTCCGCGCCGACAAGCCGCTGGGCCCGGGCCACGACCACGGCAGCCGTGCGGCACGGCTCGCGGCGCTGCGGGACGTGGCGAAGTCGGCGGGGGCCACGGTCAACCAGGTGGTGCTCGCCTGGCTGATGGGCGCGGACGTCCCCGCGATCCCGCTGGTCGGCGCGTCGTCGCCGGCCCAGCTCGACGAGAGCCTCGCAGCCGTCGACCTGGAGCTGACCCCCGAGGAGCGCCACCGTCTGGACACGGCCTGACCCCACGCCCGCTCACAACCGGTAGGCGCGGACCTCGTACGTGGGATCGGGGCGCCGCTCGTCAGGGTCGGGCAGGGCGTCGAGGCGGGTCGCCAGCGCCTCGCCGCCCGTCGCGTACACGCGGCCCTGACGCACGTCCCCGGCGAGCCGGTGCGGGCTGCGGCCCTGGCCGTACCCGGTGAACCGGGTCAGTCCGGCGGGCCGCATGCCGTGCGCCGCGGCGAGCGCGGTGATCCGGTCGGCGGCGTCCGTGACGGGCTCGACGGCGAAGGGGGCGACGAGGGCGCACAGGTCGCTGCCGACGAGGTGCGCGGCGTTCTTGTCGACGGTCGTCACGAGGACCCCGCCGGGGCGCAGCACCCGTGCCGCCTCCGCGACGACCGGCGCCGCGTCGTCCACCAGGTGCAGCAGCCAGATCGCCGTCACCGCGTCGAACGTGCCGGAGCGGAACGGCAGCCGCCGCGCGTCGGCGCGTGCCACGGCGCCGCCCAGGCGGTCGGCGGCGGCGCGGAGCATGCCGGGCGCGAGATCGACGCCGAACGCGCGTACGCCGGCGCCGCGCAGACGCCGGGTCACAAGCCCGGTGCCGCAGGCGAGGTCCAGCAGGGTCCGGGTGCCGGGCGGCAGCAGTGCGCGTACGGCGTCGGCGGCGGCCCGCGCCCGGGGCTCACCGCCGCGCGTCGTGTCGTACCGGGCGGCTTCCTCGTCGTAGTCGAGCACACCCGGAACCTTAGAGGCTGTCAGCTCGCCAGGTGGGCGGGGGCCAGTTCCTCCACGCGGCGGGCGAGGGCGAGGTCCTTGCCGGTGACGGCGCCGCCCGCGTCGTGGGAGTGCACGGCGAGGGTCACCGTGTTGTAGCCGAGGGTCAGTTCGGAGTGGTGGTCCATCTCCTCCTGGGTCTGCGCGATGTGCACGACCAGCGCGGTCGCCGCGAAGTGCGAGGCCAGCCGGTAGGTGCGGGTGATGCGGTCGCCGTCGAGGGACCAGCCGGGCAGCTCCGCGAGGCCGGCCTCGATGTCGGTGCGGGAAAGGGGTTCACTGGACATGCCCCCAGCGTGCCACCGGAGCCGGGATACCGTCGTGCCATGACGACTGTGGCGCGCGAGAACACGTCGGAAGTGGGCCGTCTGCTGCGCGGCTGGCGGGAGCGGCGGAAGGTCAGCCAGCTCGAACTGGCGCTGCGGGCCGACTCCTCGGCCCGGCACATCAGCTTCGTGGAGACGGGCCGCTCCCGCCCCAGCGAGGAACTGGTCCTGCGGCTCGCGGACCGTCTCGACGTGCCGATGCGGGAGCGCAACGCCCTGCTGCTGGCCGCCGGATACGCGCCGCGCTATCCGCAGACCCCGCTGGACGACCCGGCGCTGGCCGTGCTGCGCGAGGGCCTGGAGCAGTTGCTGCGCGGCTTCGAGCCGTATCCCGCGCTGATCGTGGACGCGGCCTACGACGTGGTCGCCGCCAACCGGGGCATCGCCCTGCTGATCGGCTCGGTGCCCGAGGAACTGCTGGCCGGGGGCCGGATGAACACCATGCGGCTCACCCTGCACCCCAGGGGCCTCGCGCCGCGCATCCGCAATCTCGCCGAGTGGCGGGCGCATCTGCTGGCCCAGATGGAGCGCCAGCTCGCCCTGGTGCGCTCGCGTGAGCTGCGGGAGCTGTACGAGGAGGTCGCCGCGTACCCGGCACCTGACCCGGCGCCGGACGCGACGGGCGGTCAGGACCCGGGCGGTCAGGACCCGGGCGGGCCGGTGACGTCGTGGTGCTTCGCGCTGCCGATGGTGATCGAGCACGAGGGGCACGTGCTGTCGTTCGTGTCGTCGATATCGACGTTCAACACACCGATGGACGTGACGGTCGCCGAGCTGGCCGTGGAGACGCTGCTCCCGGCGGACCCGGCGACCGCGAAGTACCTGCGCTCGGCCCTCGGCTGACAAGAAGCCGCTCCCCGCTGCCCCGCGCCCCCTCCGAACGGCCCCCGCCCGGATGCGGGGACCCCGGCCCGCTCCTAGCGTGCGCAGGAAGGGATCAGCGAGGGAGCAGACGGTGACCGACACGACGCGCACCCCGACCGAGCCGGACGCGGCGCTGCTGCGCGCGGGCCGGTTCTTCCGGCGGGGCACGGCCTCCGCCGACCTGCACAGCGTCCGCATCGAGGGCGGCCGGGACGGCGACGTCTTCTACCGGGACCGCTGGAGCCACGACAAGGTCGTGAACTCCACCCACGGTGTGAACTGCACGGGCTCGTGCCGGTGGAAGGTGTACGTCAAGGACGGCATCATCACCTGGGAGACCCAGCAGACGGACTATCCGAGCGTGGGCCCCGACCGCCCCGAGTACGAGCCGCGCGGCTGCCCGCGCGGCGCCGCGTTCTCCTGGTACACGTACTCCCCGACGCGCGTGCGCTACCCGTACATCCGGGGGGTGCTCCTGGAGATGTACCGGGAGGCGAAGGCCCGTCTGAAGGATCCGGTGCTCGCGTGGGCCGACCTCCAGGCCGACCCGGAGCGCCGCCGCCGCTACCAGCAGGCGCGCGGCAAGGGCGGGCTGGTGCGGGCCACGTGGGACGAGGCCGTCGAGATCGTCGCCGCCGCCCATGTCCACACCATCAAGACGTACGGGCCCGACCGCGTCGCCGGCTTCTCGCCGATCCCCGCGATGTCGATGGTGTCGCACGCGGCGGGCGCCCGCTTCATGTCGCTGATCGGCGCGCCGATGCTGTCGTTCTACGACTGGTACGCGGACCTGCCCGTCGCCTCCCCGCAGGTCTTCGGCGACCAGACGGACGTGCCCGAGTCGGGCGACTGGTGGGACGCCGCGTATCTGATGATGTGGGGCTCGAACGTGCCGGTGACGCGGACGCCGGACGCCCACTGGATGGCGGAGGCCCGCTACCGGGGGCAGAAGGTCGTCGTGGTGGCGCCGGACTACGCGGACAACGCCAAGTTCGCCGACGAGTGGCTGCACCCGCACCCCGGCACGGACGGCGCGCTCGCCCTCGCCATGGGGCACGTCATCCTGAAAGAGTTCTTCGTCGACCGGGGCACGCCGTTCTTCACGGACTACGTGAAGAAGTACACGGACCTGCCGTTCCTCGTGACGCTGGAGGAGCGCGACGGCGCGTTCGTCCCGGCGAAGTTCCTGCGCGCCGCCGACCTCGGGCAGGGCGGCGAGGGCGCCGAGTGGAAGACAGCGGTGCTCGACGAGGGCACGGGCCGCGTCGCCGTCCCCAACGGCTCCCTCGGCTTTCGCTGGACCGAGTCGGGCAAGGGCAAGTGGAACCTCGAACTGGGCGCGATCCAGCCCCGGTTGAGCCTGTACGGCAGCGAGGTCGCCCGGGGCGTGGAGGTACTGCTGCCCCGCTTCGACACCGACGGCGGCACGCACGGGCAGGGCCGGGGCGACATCGTGCGGCGCGGGGTCCCGGCGACCCAGCTCGGCGGCGCGGGCGGCCCGCTGGTGACGACGGTCTTCGACCTGCTGCTCGCCCAGTACGGGGTGGGCCGCGAGGGCCTGCCGGGCGCCTGGCCGCGCGGGTACGAGGACGCCTCGACGCCGGGTACGCCCGGCTGGCAGGAGGCGCACACCTCGGTACCGGCGGCGAAGTGCGTGAAGATCGCCCGGGAGTTCGCCGCGACCGCCGAGAAGTCGCGCGGGCGGTGCATGATCCTCATGGGCGCCGGCACCAACCACTGGTTCCACTCCGAGACGATCTACCGCGGGTTCCTCTCCTTGCTCCAGCTCACCGGCTGCCAGGGCAGGAACGGCGGCGGCTGGGCGCACTACGTGGGCCAGGAGAAGTGCCGCCCGGTGACCGGCTGGGCCTCGCTTGCGTCGGCGAACGACTGGTCGCGTCCGCCGCGCCAGATGATCGGCGCCGCGTACTGGTTCCTCAACACCGACCAGTGGCGCTACGACCGGTTCGGCGCCGACGTGCTGGCCTCGCCGCTCGGCAAGAGCGCCTTCGCGGGGATGACGGGCGCCGACTGCCTGGCCCTGTCGGCGCGGTCCGGCTGGATGCCGTCGTACCCGACGTTCGACCGCAATCCGCTGGCGCTCGGCGAGCAGAGCGTCGAGGACACGGTCGCCGAACTCAAGGCGGGCACGCTGAAGTTCGCCTGCGAGGACCCGGACGCGCCCGAGAACTGGCCCCGGGTGCTGACCCTGTGGCGGGCGAACCTGCTCGGCTCGTCGGCGAAGGGCGCCGAGTACTTCACCAAGCACCTGCTGGGCACGCAGTCCTCGCTGCGCGCCGAGGAGGCGGCCCCCGGCGAGCGCCCGACGACGGTGACCTGGCGCGACGAGGCGCCCGAGGGCAAGCTCGACCTGCTGCTGTCACTGGACTTCCGGCAGACGTCCTCGACGCTCCTGTCGGACGTGGTGCTGCCCGCCGCCACCTGGTACGAGAAGCACGACCTGTCGTCCACGGACATGCACCCCTACGTCCACTCCTTCACGCCCGCGGTGGACCCGCCGTGGCAGGCCCGTACGGACTTCGACACGTTCAAGGCGCTCGCGGTGCGGCTGAGCGAGCTGGCGGCCGGGCATCTGGACACGCGGCGCGATCTGGTGGCGGCGCCGCTCCAGCACGACACCCCGGGCGAGATCGCGCAGCCGGGCGGGGTCGTCCTCGACTGGCGCAAGGGCGAGTGCGAGCCGGTGCCGGGCAAGACACTGCCGAACCTCGTGGTCGTGGAGCGGGACTACACGGCGATCGGCGCGAAGTTCACCGCGCTCGGCCCGCTGGTCGAACAGCTCGGCCTGCCCGCGAAGGGCATCGTCCTCAAGCCCGACCAGGAGGTCGAGGAGCTGCGGGCGCGCAACGGCACGGTCCGCGGCGGGGTCGCCGACGGCCGCCCGGCACTGGACACGGCCGTCAAGGCGGCGAACACGATCCTCGCCCTGTCCGGCACGACCAACGGGCGCCTCGCCACCCAGGGCTTCCACACCCTGGAGGCCCGTACGGGACAGGAGATGGCGCATCTGGCCGCCGAGCACGAGGGCAAGCGGATCACGTACGCGGACACGCAGGCCGCGCCGGTGCCGGTCATCACGTCGCCGGAGTGGTCGGGCAGCGAGGCGGGCGGCCGGCGCTACACCGCGTTCACGCTCAACACCGAACACCTCAAGCCCTGGCACACCCTGACGGGACGTCAGCAGTTCTTCCTGGACCACGACTGGATGCACGAACTCGGTGAGGCGCTGCCCGTGTACCGGCCGCCGCTCGACATGAACCGCCTGTTCGGCGAGCCGCGCCTCGGGCCTGACGGCGAACGCGAGGTGACGGTCCGCTACCTCACCCCGCACAACAAGTGGTCGATCCACTCCGAGTACCAGGACAACCTGTTCATGCTGGCGCTCTCGCGCGGCGGCCAGTCGATCTGGATGGCGCCGCAGGACGCGGAGGCGATCGGCGTGCAGGACAACGACTGGATCGAGGCCGTCAACCGCAACGGCGTGGTCGTGGCCCGCGCGATCGTCTCGCACCGCATGCCGCAGGGCACGGTCTACATGCACCACGCGCAGGAGCGGACGGTCGGCGTGCCGAAGGCGGAGGCCAGCGGCAAGCGCGGCGGCATCCACAACTCGCTGACCCGGCTCATCCTCAAGCCGTCCCATCTCATCGGCGGCTACGCGCAGTTGAGCTGGGCGTTCAACTACCTCGGCCCGACGGGCAACCAGCGCGACGAGGTCACCGTCATCCGGCGCCGCAGCCAGAAGGTGGAGTACTGAACTCATGCGCATCATGGCCCAGATCGCAATGGTGATGAACCTCGACAAGTGCATCGGCTGCCACACCTGCTCGGTCACCTGCAAGCAGGCGTGGACGAACCGCGACGGCATGGAGTACGTCTGGTTCAACAACGTCGAGACCCGCCCAGGGCAAGGCTATCCGCGCCGCTACGAGGACCAGGACACCTGGCGCGGCGGCTGGGAGCTGAACAAGAAGGGCGCCCTGAAGCTGAAGGCGGGCGGCCGGTTCAAGAAGCTCACGGGCATCTTCTCCAACCCCAAGCTGCCCGGCATCAAGGACTACTACGAGCCCTGGACGTACGACTACAAGAATCTCACCGAGGCGCCGCTCGGCGACGACTACCCGGTGGCCGAGCCGCGTTCGCAGATCACCGGCAAGCCGATGAAGATCGAGTGGTCCTCGAACTGGGACGACAACCTGGGCGGCGCGCCCCGCTACGGCGACCTCGACCCGATGGTGGAGAAGACCAGGCAACAGGCCTCCGAAAAGGTGAAGTTCGCGTTCGAGCAGACCTTCATGTTCTATCTGCCGCGCATCTGCGAGCACTGCCTGAACCCGGCGTGCGTGGCGTCCTGCCCGTCCGGCGCGATGTACAAGCGCGAGGAGGACGGCATCGTCCTCGTCGACCAGGACCGCTGCCGGGGCTGGCGGATGTGCGTGACGGGCTGCCCGTACAAGAAGGTGTACTTCAACCACCGCACCGGCAAGGCCGAGAAGTGCACGATGTGCTACCCGCGCGTCGAGGTGGGCCTGCCGACGGTCTGCTCGGAGACGTGCGTGGGCCGGCTGCGCTATCTCGGCGTGATCCTCTACGACGCCGACAAGGTGACCGCTGCGGCCGAGACGACCGACGAACAGGGCCTGTACGAGGCCCAGTTGGGCGTCTTCCTCGATCCGGAGGACCCGGGGGTGCGGCGGGCCGCCGAGGAGGCCGGCATCCCGTACGACTGGATGGAGGCGGCCCGCCGCTCCCCCGTCCACGCGCTCATCAGCAAGTACAAGGTCGCGCTTCCGCTGCATCCTGAGTACCGGACGATGCCGATGGTCTGGTACATCCCGCCGCTCTCGCCCGTCGTCGACGCGCTGACCGAGACGGGGCACGACGGCGAGGACCACGCGAACCTGTTCGGCGCGATCGACACGCTGCGCATCCCCATGGAGTACCTGGCGGAACTCTTCACCGCGGGCGACGTGGGCCCGGTGCGGGCGTCGCTGGAGAAGCTGGCCGCGATGCGCTCCCACATGCGGGCGATCAACCTGGGCGAGCGCCCGGACCCCGGCATCGCCGCGTCGGTCGGCATGGACCCGGCGACCGTCGAGGAGATGTACCGGCTGCTCGCCATCGCCAAGTACGAGGACCGGTACGTCATCCCGACCGCCGCCGTCGGCGACGCGCGGCGCCTGGAGGAGAGCGCGGTGCCCGACACCTGCTCGCTCGACCACGCGGACGGGCCCGGCATGGGCGGCGAGGGCCCCTTCGGCGGCGACTCCGGCAACCCGACGGCCGCCGGACGCAAGCTGCTTCCGGTGGTCGCCGTCGAGAACTTCCACCTCAGCAAGCGCCGGCAGACCGCGGACAAGCAGGAGGAGACCCCATGACGGACCGGACCTCGCTGCTGTACCAGGCGGCGGCGCTCTGTCTCACGTACCCCGACGCGGAGCTGTACGAGCGACTGCCGCTGGTGCGGGCCGCCGCGCCCGCGCTCGCGCCCTTCGTCGACCACGCGGAGGCGGCAGGGCCGCGTGAGCTGGCCGAACACTATGTGCGCGTCTTCGACTTCAAGAACCGGCACAGCCTCTATCTGACGTGGTGGCGCGACGGTGACACGCGCAGGCGCGGCATGTCGCTGGTGCGCATGAAGGAGGTGTACCGGGAGCACGGCCTGGAGTTCACGGGCGAGGAGCTGCCGGACTTCCTCCCCGCCGTCCTGGAGTTCTCCGCGCAGGCGGGCCCGTTCCTGCTGACCGAGCACCGCAGCGGCCTCGAACTGCTGCGGATCGCGCTGGGCGAGCACGGCACCCCGTACGCGGGCGTGCTTGAGGCCGTCTGCGCGACCCTGCCGGGGCCCTCCCCCAAGGACCGGGCCGCGGCCCTCGCGCTCGCCCGCTCGGGCCCGCCACGCGAGGAGGTCGGCCTCGAACCCTTCGGCGCCGAGGGGTTCGGCCTGGCCGAAGGGCGCGAGCAACTTCCGCTGCTGGTCAAGGAGGACGCCCGGTGACCACCCTGCTCTGGGGCGTGCTGCCCTACGTCGCCTTCGTGCTGCTCGTCGCGGGCACGCTCTGGCGCTTTCGCTACGACAAGTTCGGCTGGACGACGCGCTCCTCCCAGCTCTACGAGTCGAAGCTGCTCAACATCGCCTCGCCGATGTTCCACTACGGCATCCTCTTCGTCCTCGTCGGCCATCTCGTGGGCCTGTTCATCCCGCAGTCGTGGTCGGACAGGGCGGGCGTGAGCGAGCACACGTACCACCTGTTCTCGCTGTACGGGGGGACGGCGGCGGGGCTGCTGCTGGTGGCCGGGATCGTGCTGCTGCTGTTCCGCCGCCGCACGCGGACCTCGGTGTTCCGGGCGACGACCCGCAACGACAAGCTGATGTACCTCGTCCTGTTCGCCGCGATCGTGCTCGGCATGGTCGCCAAGCTCACGCACGCCTCCGGCGACGGCTACCACTACCGCGAGACGATCGCGCCGTGGGCCCGCAGCCTGTTCACGCTGAGCCCGGACACGTACCGGATGGACGGCGTGCCGGTGCTCTACCAGGTGCACGCGGTGGTGGGCATGCTGCTGATCGCACTGGTACCGTTCACCCGGCTCGTGCATATGTTCAGCGCGCCGGTGCAGTACCTGTTCCGCCCGTACGTGGTCTACCGCAGCCGCGACCAGCGGCGCCTCGGCCCGCGGCCGGAGCGGCGGGGGTGGGAGCGCACCGGGTCGTAGCCGCTGCCTGTCGCCGCCGGCACGTGGGGAGACGTGTGACGTGAGTGAACGACGGCCGGCCCCCACGGTGGGCCAGGTCGTCCTCGGCCGCCGCCTGCGCGACCTGCGGGAAGCCGCGGGTCTCAAACGGGACGAGGCGGCCCGCGCGCTGCGCGTGACGGGGGCGACCATCCGCCGGATGGAGACCGCCGAGGTCGCCCTGAAGATCCCCTACGCGCAGATGCTCCTCGAACTGTACGGCGTGCCGGACAAGGAGATCGCGGCGTTCGTCGCGCTCGCCGAGGAGGCGAACCTGCCCGGCTGGTGGCAGCGCTACCACGACGTGCTCCCCGACTGGTTCAGCCTGTACGTGAGCCTGGAGGGCGCCGCGGAGATGATCCGCGGCTACGAACCGCACTTCGTGCCGGGCCTGTTGCAGACGGAGGGCTACGCGCGTGCCGTGTTCGACGCGGGCACGGTCGGGCGCTCGCGGCCCGCCGAGGTCGAGCGGCACATCGCGCTGCGCATGGCCCGCCAGTCGCTGCTGACGCGCGAGGACGCGCCGCGGCTGTGGGTGGTCGTCGACGAGACGGCGCTCGTACGGGTCCCGGGCGGGCCCGGGGTGATGCGCGAGCAGGTGGACCGGCTGATCGAGGCGGCGGCGCTGCCCAACGTGACGCTCCAGATAGCGGAGTTCGGCTCGGGCCCGCACCCGGGCACCTTCGGCCCGTTCACCCTGTTCCGCTTCCCCGTACGGGAGTTGCCGGACATGGTCTACAGCGAGTACGTGACCGGTGCCCTGTATCTGGACTCGCGCGACGAGGTGGGCGCGCATCTGGAGGTCCTGGACCATCTCGTGGCGCACGCGGCGAGCGCGGAGCGCAGCCTGGAGATCCTGCGGGCGGCGCGGGCCCGGCTGGACTGAGCCGCCGGACCCGCACCCCACCCGTGCTCAGACCAGCTTGGCCGTGAGCGTGATGGTGGTGCCGGTCAGCGCCTGGCTCACCGGGCAGTTCTTCTTGGCGTCCTCGGCGGCGGCCTGGAAGCCCTGCTCGTCCAGGCCCGGCACGGTGCCCTCGACGATGAGGTGGATGCCGGTGATGCCCTCGCCCGGCTGGAACGTCACGTCGGCCGAGGTGACGAGCTTGGTGGGCGGGGCGCCCGCGCCGGCGAGGCCGTGCGAGAGCGCCATGGAGAAGCAGGACGAGTGCGCGGCGGCGATCAGCTCCTCCGGGCTGGTCTTCCCGTTCGCCTGCTCGGCGCGCGAGGGCCAGGAGACCGGCTGCTGCGGGATGCCGGAGGAGTCGAAGGTGACGGTGCCGCTGCCCTCCAGGAGGTTGCCTTCCCAGACGGTGTGGGCGGAGCGCGTGGTGGCCACGGTGGTTCCTTTCGTGACGGTGGGGACCTGTCGGCCCCCATCCGACCACATCCGCGGGCGCGCGTCGCACCGAGCGCGCGGACCGGCCGGGTCAGGCGTCGGCGCGGGCGCGGGCGGCCCGGCGCCGGCCCGCCATGCACGCGTACACGAGGACGCCGGCGAAGAGGAACAGCACGCCCTGGTAGACGGCCTGGTACCCGGCGCCGCCGACCAGCCACATGGAGAAGCCGAACGCGGCGAGCGCGAGGACGAGGTCGCGGGCGAAGCGACCGGGGCGCACCCGGTGTCCCTGTCCGGAGAGCAGGAAGTAGATCTGCGCGGCCGTGGCGAGGAGGTAGGGGACGGTCGCCGTGAACGTCGTGACGAGGACCAGCGTCTTGAAGACCCCGCCGGAACCGACCGTGTAGTTGTAGACGGTGAGCAGCGAGGCGAGGGACACGGCGACGAGGACGCCGACGGTCGGCACCCCGCGCCGCTTGCGGGCGAACGGCGCGGGGAACAGGCCGTCCCGGGCCGCCGCGTAGGGCGTCTGGGCGCTCAGCAGGGTCCAGCCGTTGAGGGCGCCGACCATGGAGACGAGCGCGGCGACGGCGACGGCGGTGCCGCCCCAGGTGCCGCCGAACATGGCGTCGACGGCGTCGGAGAAGGGCGCGCTGGACTTCACGAGGGTGTCGTGGGGGACGGTCCCGAACACCGAGAGCGTGCCGAGCAGATAGAGGAGGGCGGCGAGCCCGGTGCCGAGGACGGTGGCGCGGCCGACGTCGCGCCCGGGGTCGCGGACCTCGCCGGCGCTGACGGAGGCGGACTCGACGCCGAGGTAGCTGAACAGCAGGATCGCGGCGGACGCGGAGACCGCGCCGACGGTCGAGTCGCCGCTCGCGCGGAACGGGCCGAGGTTGTCGGCGTGGAAGAAGAACAGGCCGCCGACGGCGACGAGCAGCAGCGGCGCGAACTTCAGCACGGTCGACACGAGCTGGACCGCGCCGACGTAGCGGGACCCGGCGAGGTTGGCGAGGGCGGGCAGCCACTGGCAGGTCAGGGCGGCGAGGAGGGTCCACAGGGTGGAGCCGTGGATGGGCAGCAGCACGTCGAGGTAGCCGACGGCGGCGACGGCGAGCGCCGCGTTGGAGACCCAGGTGGTGATCCAGTAGCTCCAGGCGGCGAGGAACCCGGCGAAGTCACCGAACGCCTCGCGCGCGTAGACGTACGGGCCGCCGGTCATCGGGTGGCGGTGCGCGAGCCGCCCGAAGACGAGGGCGAGCGCGATGGCCCCCGCGGTCAGGACGCCGAACGCGACGAGACTGACCGTGCCGTACGGGGCGACGGAGGCGGGCAGCAGGAAGATGCCGCCGCCGATGATGTTCCCCATGACCAGCGCGGTCGCAACGGAAAGGCCGAAGCGGCGGGCATGCCTGCTGTGCCGGTCGTCGCCGGGGCCCGCGCCGCCGTCCAGGGCCGGGTCGGGGGCGGTGGCCGGAGCCGTGGCGGGTGCGGTCCCGGTGTCGTGCATGGGGTGGTGCGCCTCTCGGTCGTGCGGGCGGCGCCACGGGATCGCCGGGCGCGCACGACCATGCTCGGGCGCGGCACGGGCCCCCTCCAAATCGCCCGAATTCATCCCGCGCGGCGCGGCTCGTGACGTAAAAAACGCCGTACGGGGCCCTTGTGCGCCGGAAGATCCGGCTCAGGCCGATTCGTCGAGCTGTTCCTCCGCGGCGGGCGCGGGCACCTCGGGTCCGGCGCCCGGGGCGGCTGTGAGGGGCACTTGGGGGCCGGAGCGGTTCTCCTCCAGCCAGCGGCGCAGGACGTGGTGGATCTGCTCGGCTCCCACGAGGGGTTCGCCCTCGGGCACCGGGGCGGAGAGGGTGCGCGGGGAGAGGAGGAAGGGGTGGCCCTGCTCGCCGCCGAGGCCGCCGTGCGAGCCGATCTGCTCCTCGAAGGCGAGCACTTCGCCGCTGTCCGGGTCGTACCAGGAGTTGACCATGATGTCGGCGGTGTGCGGGAAGGAGTCGGTGCGGCGCACGGCGTCGGCGGCGCCGGGGCCGAAGTCGGCGAGCGGGCCCTCGCCGTCGCGCAGGTCCGCGAGGGGGACCTCGGCGCCCCGCGCGCCGAGGACGACCGCGCCGTGGCGTTCGCTGCGCACCAGGAGGAAGCCGACGCCGGGGTGGTTGGCGAGGGTGGGCAGCAGCGCCGGGTGGCGGGCGTCGATCTCCTCGGTGCTCATCCGGTGCGGCACGTCGGGGAAGGAGACGAGGCCGAGGTTGCCGGAGGCGAGGACGACGGGCTCGCTGCGTCTGCCGCTGCCCCGGGTGCTCTCCTCGACGGGCCGGTGCAGGGCGGTACGGACGGCGGCGCGGGCCTCGGCGCCGCTGTGGGTGCGGCGCACCTTGCGCGGCACGGGCAGTCCGCAGCCGGCGCGCACGAGGTCCTGGAGGGTGAGCCCGTAGCGGGCGTGGAAGGTCTCGCCGGGGCTCTGGCCGTGGTCGGACAGGACGACGAGGCGGTAGGGGCGGGGGGCGTGCTCGGCGGCCTTCTCGATGAGGGCGAGGGCGCGGTCGAGGCGGCCGAGTACCTTCTCGGCGTCGCGGCTGCGCGGCCCGGAGTGATGGGCCACCTCGTCGTAGGCGACGAGGTCGGCGTAGACGGCTCCGCGTCCGGCGAGCATGTCGCCCAGGACGGCGGCGACCACGACGTCCCGCTCGACGACCGTGGCGAACGCGCGGATGAACGGATACAGGCCCCCGCGGCCGACGCGGGGCCGGCGGCGCTCGATGCGGGCGCGTAGTCCCTCGCCGATCTCGCGGCCGACCTCGGCGAAGAACGACAGGGCGGTGCGCACGGCGTTGGCGGGGTCGCTGAAGTAGGCGAAGTACCCGGCGCGGGAACGGTTCTCCTTGCCGCGTCGCGCGGCGACCGACAGCACGAGGGCGACCTGTTCGGCGCCGCCGCTGAAGAGGTTGCCGCGGCTGGCTCCGTCGAGGGAGAGCAGCCCGGAGTCCCCGGTGTGCTCGACGGCCCTGCGCTGGAGTTCGGCGGCGCTGGTGGGCCGGTTGGAGACCTGGATCTCGCCGGTGTCCTTCTCGTACCAGCGGAAGGCGGGCACGTCGTGGTTGGAGCCGTGCAGGATGCCGAGCTGGCTGGCGCCGGTCTGGCTGGACCAGTCGGTGCGCCAGGGGGTGAGGCGGTGGCTGCCGTCGCGCAGCCAGGCGGCCACCGTGGGCAGCACGCCGTCGCGGGCGGCGCGCACCAGGACATCGTGGCCGACGCCGTCGAGCTGGAGGAAGACGATGCCGGGGGTGGGCGGGCAGACGGCCCCCGGGCGCTCCTTGCGGCGGCGCCGGTCGGCGAGCCGGTACAGGCGGCGGCGGTAGGCGTCGTCGTCGCGCACGGCGAGCGCGCCGCCGGTCGCGGAGGCGACGGCGGACATGACGGCCGCGACGACGACCGCCGTCTCGGGGCTCGCCTCGCCCCGCCCGTCGGGGATCAGCCGCAGCGCGAACAGCAGCAGCGCGCCGTTGAGGAAGAAGACGACGAGGCCGAGGACGAGGGCGGGCACGAGCAGCAGGGCGCGCACCAGCAGCGGCCACACCAGCGCGGACAGGAGCGCGAAGGCGCCGGCGCCGAGGGCCGCGGTGTAGGCGACGCGGGTCATGCTGTCGCCGGTGTCGGCCTTGAGCTGGAAGTCCGGCAGGATGCCCGCGAGGATCATCATCGTGAGCGTGCTCGCCGCCCACACGGTCAGCGAACGCCACACCGTGCTCGCCGCCCGCCGCCATCGGCCCTCGGCCACCGTCCCGACTCCCCTCGCCCTGTCCCGCCGCGCTCTGCCCGGCCAGGGTTTCACACCTTTTGCGGCGCTCCGGGCCGGGCGCCGGGTCAGCGGCCGTCGTAGCCGGCGGTGGGCATCGACAGGCGGCGGTGGACGCGGGCCTTCATCTCCGTGTCGTACGACGGTTCGGCGAGCCCCGCGGTCTCCCAGCGCACCCCGCGCCGGGCGCACTCGGCGTCGAACGCCTCGACCGAGCGCAGGGCGGCGCGCAGCACCCGGTCGCTGGGGGCGACGAAGAGGTCGGCGAGGCCCGCGTCCACGTCGGACCAGAGCGCGTCGTGGTCGGGGCGCAGGGCGTGCAGCAGCAGCTCGCGGGTGATGACGTAGCCGCGCTCGGCGGCCCAGCGGGCGCACATCGCGTACTGGCTGCGGGAGTCGACGAGGAACGGGTCCGCGTCCAGCTCCTCCAGCGGGATCAGACTGGCGATGGCCACGACCCGTACGGGAGCGCCGGGGGCCGCCCGCTCCCCCGGACCGTGTGCCGGTCCGTGCGCTGCGCCCATGGTGTCCCCCTCACCGCCGTTCCCGGCCCCGACCCTACTCCTGCACGTAGGCTCGGGGCAGTCGCACGAAGGAGGCAACGGGTGCCGGTCGAGATCACCTGGTGGGGTCATGCCACCTGCACGGTCGAGGACGCGGGCATCCGGGTGCTGACGGACCCCGTCTTCACGCGCCGGCTCGCGCATCTGCGCCGGCGCAGGGGCGCGCCGCCGCCGCTGCGGGCCGCCGTCGCCGACGTGGTCCTCGTCTCGCATCTGCACGCCGACCATCTGCATGTGCCGTCCCTTGCGCGGCTCGCGCCGGGCACCCGCGTGCTGGTGCCGCGCGAGGCGCCGCGTGCCGTGCCGGCGCTGCGCAGGCTGCGCACCCTCGACGTCACCGAGGTCGTCCCCGGCGACCGGATCGACGCGGGCGGCGTGACCGTACGGGCGGTGCCGGCCGCGCACGACGGACGGCGGCTGCCGGTGGGCCCGCACCGCTCCCCCGCGCTCGGGTACGTCGTCGAGGGCGAGGCCCGTACGTACTTCGCGGGCGACACCGGGCTGTTCGACGGCATGGCGGGCGCGGTCGGGGACGTGGACGTGGCGCTGCTGCCGGTCGGCGGCTGGGGCCCGTTCCTCGGGCCGCACCATCTGGACGCGGGCCGGGCCGCCGAGGCGCTGACCCGGCTCGGCCCGCGCAGCGCGGTGCCGGTGCACTACGGGACGTACTGGCCGATCGGGCTCGACGCCGTGCGCCCGCACGAGTTCCACACGCCGGGCGAGGAGTTCGTGCGGCAGGCGGCGCTGCGCGCGCCGGAGGTGGCGGTGCATCTGCTGGGGCACGGCGAGAGTGTGCGGGCGGAGGCCACGCGGTGATAGCGGACGCGCTCGCGCAGGTGACGCCGGACGCGACGCAGCAGGCGGTCGGCTATCCGTCGCTGTTCGTCCTGGTGTTCCTCGGCGCGCTGGTCCCGGTGATCCCGACGGGCGCGCTGGTCAGTTCGGCGGCGGTGGTGGGCCTGCACCGCTCGGCGCCGCTGTCGCTGCTGCTCGTGTTCGCCACGGCGTCGCTGGCCGCGTTCCTCGGGGACCTCGCCCTGTACGGGCTGGGGCGGCGCGGCATGGGGTCGAAGAACGGCTCGCGGTGGCTGGAGGCGCTGCGGGCGCGGGCGCCCCGGGACCGTCTTGAGCAGGCGCAGGACAAGCTCGCCGACCACGGCGTGATGGTCCTCGTGCTGTCGCGGCTGGTGCCGGCCGGGCGCATCCCGGTGATGCTGGCGTGCCTGATGGCGAAGATGCCGCTGCGCGGCTTCGCCCGGGGCAACGGTCCGGCGTGCCTGGCCTGGGCGGCGACGTACCAGGTGATCGGGGTGCTCGGCGGCTCGCTGTTCGAGAAGCCGTGGGAGGGCGTCCTCGCGGCGGTCGCGCTGACCGTGGTGATCAGCGCGGCCCCCGGGGTGTGGCGAAGACTGCGCGGCGGGGAGTCAGACGGGCAGCACGCGTGAGGCGCCGACCGGCAGGTCCCACAGCGCGGAGCGGGCCAGTCCCGCCTTCTCCCACGCGGCGCGCAGCCGGGTCAGCGGCTCCATGACGGGCTCGGCGGAGAGCAGGAACGTGGCCCAGTGCATGGGCGCCATGTTCCGTGCGCCGACGTCCTGCGCGGCCCGCACCGCCTCCTCGGGGTCGCAGTGCACGTCGCTGAGCCACCAGCGCGGGTCGTAGGCGCCGATGGGCAGCAGCGCGAGGTCGATGCCGGGGTAGCGGCGGCCGATCTCGGCGAACCAGTGCCCGTAGCCGGTGTCGCCCGCGAAGTAGACGCGCCGGCCGTCCCGGTCGGTGAGCACCCAGCCGCCCCACAGGCTGCGGCAGGTGTCGAACAGGGTGCGCTTGGACCAGTGGTGGGCGGGGACGAAGTCGAAGCGGACCCCGCCCAGTTCGGCCGCCTCCCACCAGTCCAGCTCGGTGACGCGGGTGAAGCGGCGGCGGGTGAACCAGCGGCCGAGCCCGGCGGGCACCAGGACGGGCGTGTCGCGCGGCAGCCGCTTGAGGGTGGGCCAGTCGAGGTGGTCGTAGTGGTTGTGGCTGATGACGACGGCGTCGACCGGCGGCAGCGCCTCCCAGGCCACGCCGACGGGGGTGACGCGGGCCGGGGTGCCGAGGATCTTGCGGGACCAGACCGGGTCGGTGAGGACGGTGAGGCCGCCCACGCGCAGCACCCAGCTCGCGTGCCCGGCCCAGGTGACGGCGACGGCGTTCGCGTCGGCGCGGGGCAGCGGGCCCGGCTCGTAGGGCAGCCGGGCGATGTCGGCGAGGCCCTCGCGGGAGGGGCGCACCTTGCCCTCGCGGGCGAACCGGGCGAAGGCGCGCAGCCCCGGCAGCGGCGCGGTGAGCCGGTGGGCGAAGCTGCGGGGCCAGCGTCTGGGGACGGCGGCGGGGGCGCCCTCGTCGAGGGGCCTCGGCTCGACGAGGGGGCGCGCGGCGGCACTGGTGCCGCCGCGCCGGGTCGCCGTCGATTCGGACGCCTGGGTCATCGCTCGCTCTCCCGTTCCTCGCCTGCCGGACCGTTGCCTGGTGAGACCGCGGGGCCCGCGTCGTCGCGGAGTACGCCGAGCACCGAGCCCACCGTGCTCAACAGCCGTGCCACGTGCGGCAATTCCGTGGGCTCCGGCGAGGTGAGGGCCGCGGCGCGCTCCGGCGCGCTCGCGCCGAGCAGCGGGCCGGTGGCGAGGCGGACGCGCAGCGCGGCCGGGTCGTCGCCGAAGCGGTGCCCGCCGGGCGCCGGCATGCCGAGCCGGGCGCTCAGGTACTCCTCCAGGTCCTGGGAGTCGCTGACGCCGCGCGCGGCGAGCGGCACGCGCCAGCGGCCGAGGTCGGCGTAGAGGTGGCGCCCGGCGCGCGGCGGCCGGGCGAGGCCGCCCGCGGCGAGGACGGCGCGGTGCAGCGCCCCGGCGAGGCCGCCGTGCAGGGCGGCGGCGCGGGCGCGGTGGGCGAGGACGGCGGCGCTCTCGTCGAGGGCGTACGTCGCCGCCGCGGCGGCCGGGGCGGCGAGCACGGCGCCGGTGGCGGTGAGGACGTCGAGGACGCGGGCGGCGAGCCGGTCGCCGCGCGTCCCGGCGGGGAAGCGGGCGCAGGCGGCGGGCAGCGACGGCGGCAGCAGCGCCCCGGCGAGATCGGTGAGGACGGTGATGTGCTCGGGGAACATCTCGGCGGGGCTGAACAGCAACGTCTCGGCCTGCCCCGGGTGCAGGGTGTCGCGCCAGGTCTCGTCGCTGACGACGTGCAGGCCCTCCCCCACGGCGGCCTCGACGGCCTCGTGCAGCACCTCGGGCGGTGCGACGGTCCCTGTGGGGTCGTCGGCGAGCGCGAGGACGAGCAGCCGGGGGTCGCCGCCCTCGGCACGCAGCCGCCGCACGGTCTCGAGCAGGGCGTACGGGTCGGGCACGCCGCCGCACTCGGCGGGGATCGGCACCGGGTAGACGGCGGCGCCCAGCAGCCGGGCCTGCGCGGTCCACCAGGCGGCGCGGGGGCGCGGCACGAGGACGTCACCGCCGACGGCGGCGGTCAGGGCGTGCAGCAGCGCGGCGCCGCCGGGCGCGCCGACGACGTGTCCCCGGTCGGCGGGCAGGCCCCGGCGCTGCCAGTAGCCGCGGGCGGCCTCGGCGAGCCCGGGCGGACCGCCTGCGGGTTCGGCGTGCGCGCGGTGGGCGGCGCCCGCGACGACGGCGGCCAGGTCCTCGGGGACGCCGAGGCCGGTGCCCGGCAGCAGGGGCCCGAACCGCACCGCGTCGCCGCCCTCGGGCACGCGCGGGGCCGCGTCGTGGGGCGTGGGGTCCGATGGGCGCATGCTGCCTCCGTGCCTGTCCGTCGCGTACCGGTAGGGCTCGTACCCCTCCAGCGTCACATCCAGGCGGGGGTGCGCGCGCGGCGTGGCGGTGCGGGCGGGGCCGTGCGGGCGGCGGGCGGGCGGCACGTCAGGGGGTGAGGGCGGCGAATTCGCGCTCCAGACCGCGCCCGCGCCGCTCGACGACGGCGGCGGCGACGTCGGACAGTTTCCGGTTCGTGGTCTGCGATATGCGGCGCAGCACGCCGAACGCGGCGTCGGAGTCGCAGGCCAGTACGTGCATGACGATGCCGCACGCCTGGTCGACGACGGGGCGGGTGCGCAGCGCGGCGTCCTTCTGGTCCAGCTCGGTGAGCGCGAGGCGGTAGGAGCGGTCGCGTACGAGACAGGTCGCGGCGAGGTCGCCGAGGGCGCGGACCGGGCCGTGCGGGGCGTCGCTCAGGAGACCGGGGCGGAATCCGAAGAGGGTGAGCGTGACGGTCAGGTCGGCGCTGCGGAAGGGGATGGTGACGCTGGTGCGCAGGCCCGCGTCGAGTGCCATCGCCCGGTACTGGGGCCAGCGCTCGTCGGTGAGCAGGTCGGCGAGGTCCACGGGCAGCCCGCTCTCCTCGGCGCTGAGGAGGGGGCCCTCGCCGGACAGCAGTTGCACGGAGACGAGCGCGGCGAGGTCGGGGTGCGTGGTGGCGCTGGCCCGTTCGGCACTGTCGTCGCTCGCGGTGGCGACGGCGCCGCAGCACTCGGCGGTGCAGCGCACGGCCTGTTCGGCGAGGTCCGCGAGGCGCCGGGTGGGCAGCCCCGCCTCGGGCGTCTGGGGCGCGCCGCGCCCGGGATCGGGCGGGCTCCAGTCGTCGGCGGTCCGCTCGTCCGCCTCGCGCGTGGCGGACGTCGCCTCGCACGTGGCGTCGTACGAGGTGTCGTACGCGGCGGCGTTCGGGCCGCCGTCCGGGGTGTCCGGGGTGCGCGGCTCGGGCGCGGTGGCGTCGTCGCGGTCGGGCTGTGGCATGGTGGCGCCTCCTTCCCCGTGGGCGGCTTCCCCCGGCGGGCCCCGGAAAACGACCGCAGCGGATACGTTCTCCCGTATGGCGCAGACCGAGGAATTCGAGGAAGAGCTGGCGGACTTCGAGCGGCGGGTGTCCGAGCTGCGGGCCGCACGCTCGGTGCCGGGGCAGGAGCTGCCCGCGGTGCTGGACGCCGCCCTGTTCGAGCTCGACCACGCGGTGAGCACGCTGTGGCCGCTGTGTCAGCGGACGAGCACGGGCGGGGGCGGCGGCGAGAGCCGGACGAGCGCCGCGGACCGGCAGGAGCAGCAGTTGCTGCGGGCGGTCTTCCAGCGGTTGCCGCTGCCGCTGGCCCTGGTGGACCGGGAGTGCGTGGTGCGGCGCCTGAACTTCGCGGCGACGGCGTTCACCGGGGTCCGCGCCGGTTACGCGACGGGCCGGCCGCTGGCCGGGCTGCTCGCGCACGCGGACCGGGCCGCGTTCCGCTCGCAGGTCGCGGCGGTGGCCAGGGGCGAGGGCGACCGGGGGCTGACGGTGCACCTCCAGCAGACCCCGCAGGCGCCCGTACGGGCGGTGCTGACCGGGGTGCGGCCGGGCAACGAACCGCGCACCACCGTCCTCGTCGTCCTCCAGCCCGGTGACGACGTACCCGCCGTGCCGCGTCCGGCGGGGCCCGCGACGGTGCCCGAGCTGTCCGAGGCGACCCGGCACGCGGCGCTCACGGACCTCGGCGACGCGATGACCAGGGAGCTGCTGGCCGCGCCCGCGGGCGATCCGGCGGGGGTGCTGCGCCGGGCGGCGCGGGTGCTGCACGGGCGGTTCGCGGACTGGGCGGTCGCCGACCTCGGGGCGGCACGGCTGCGGCGCACGGCGGTGTTCGGGCTGGACGAGGAGGTCCGCGCGGACATGGCGGCACAGGACCCGGCGGAGAGCCCGCTGGTGGCGGAGGCCTCGCGGGGCGGCGCGCCGGCGCTGCTGGTGCGCCCGGAGGACCCGCTGGTGCTCGGCAAGGACGCATCGGGCGCGCCGGTCCTGGTGCGGGCCGACATCACCTCGCTGATCTGCGTCCCACTGCTGACGGCGCCGGACGAACCGGTGCGCGGGGTGCTCACGCTGTGCCGGTCGGCGGGCCGGCCGGCGTTCTCGATGGCGGAGGCCCGGACGCTGGACATGCTGGCGCGGCACATAGCGCTGGCCATGTGCCGCGACAGCTAGGGCGTGTCCGCAAAGTCCCGCCTGCCCCACGACGCCTGGCACGCTTCCCCAAGCTCTCGAACTTCGCTCGAGCAGGGGAGACCCCATTCGCCGCACCGGGCGTAAGGCCAAGTACATCCAGTACGAGGCCTTGCACCCGGCACTCCCCCAGCCTCCGGCCGGGGGCACCCCCAGAGCACGCACCAGACGCCGCGGGGCCGTCCTTCGGACGACGACGGGACTTTGCGGACACGCCCTAGGTGTATTGATCACGAGCGTTGTTGACACCGGTGGGTCTTGAACATGGCGAAGACCTCCGATGTGGTGGAGCTGTCTAGGAACACACCGCAC